>JBKJXT010000130.1:0-4807 GCA_046716205.1 Actinomycetota bacterium | reverse complement strand
CTTCGCGGCCGTGCGTGCTTCGGCGACGGCGATGCCATCGCGGATGCCGCTGAAGACCGACGAGTTCAGGTGACGCGCCTCGAAGAGGTCCGGGAAGCTCGAATTGCTGCCGGTGGTCGTTGCCTGGCTCGCGCGTTCGCCGGCGGAGGAGGCCATGCTCAACCCGGCGCCGACATCGTTGCGCGCGGAATGGGGATCCTGCGGGTAGAACGACTCCGCGCGGATCGGCCACGGCGGGGAACCTTCCGCGCCCGCGATCAGCTCGTCGCGGAACTGTGTCCAGCCCTCGTTCTCTTCTTCGGTCTGGGTGATCAGGTCCCGTGGCACGAACGCGTCGAAGAGCAGCGCAGGCGGCGCGTTGCCGGCCACGTCGCCCGGCCAGATCGCGCTGGAGAGCGCGCGGCCGGCGGGGCCGGAGTCGAGGTGTGATTCGGAGTGCATGAACCGCACCTCGAACGTCGGTGTTGCCGGAACGCCGAAGCTCGGCTGGTTGTATTGGAAGGCGACCGGGGTCGCGACGGCCCTGGTGATGTAGCCGAACACCTGCGGCTGGTCGTCTTCGGCGCCGCGTGCGGCCCCGGGCAACAGCGACACGGCGATCAGTCCGGCGACGAGGGATTGGAGTCCGATCCTGAAGATCTTCATGACGCCGTCCCTCCGAGGTATGCAGCTGAGAGCTCGTCGGCGATATCGGCGGGCTCTCCGACATGAACGATACGCCCTTGAGCCATGATGGCGGCGAAGTTCGCGATCGGCAGCGCGACACGGGCGAATTGCTCCACCAGCAAGATGGCGACACCATCGGCGGCGATCTGCCGCACCATCTCGTAAAGGTCCGCCACGACCAGCGGCGCGAGTCCCATCGAGATCTCATCGAGCATCAGCAGCGCTGGGTCGGTCGCCAACGCGCGGGCGAGCGCGAGCATCTGCTGCTCCCCGCCGGACATCGTGCCGGCGATCTGGTGGCGCCGCTCCTTCAGCCTCGGGAACCGCTCGTAGGTGCGTTCGGTCACCTGAGCGAACGGAACGTCCGCGTAGGTGACAAGGCGGAGGTTCTCCTCCACCGTGAGGTTCGGGAAGATGCCTCGGCCCTCGGGGATCGCGCACACGCCCGCCCGTGCAAGCTCGTCGGCCGTCGAGCCGTTCACGTGCGTGCCCGCGATGTGGACGCACCCGCGTGAGGCAGCGAGCTGTCCGCTGGCGACGCGCAAGGTGGTGGTCTTGCCGGCGCCGTTGGGCCCCAGCAGCGCGACGATCGTGTTCGGCGGCACAACGAGATCGACCCCGTGCAGGACTTCGATGCGTCCATACGAGGCGTGGACGTCGCGCAGCTCGAGAGCTGCGGTCGTCGTCGCGGTGCTAGGCGGCATCGCCGGATCCTTCTGCCGTCCCGAGATAGGCGGCCTGGACGGACTCATTGGACTGCACTTCCGAGGCGGTGCCTTCCGCGATCTTGCGCCCGAAATCAAGGACGTGGATCCGGGAGCAGAGCCTCATGACTAGTTCAACGTCATGTTCGACCAAAAGTATCGCGAGACCTTCGGAAGCCAACCTTTCGAGCAAACGTGCGAAAGCTTCCGTTTCGTGCTCATCCAGACCCGAGGACGGCTCGTCGAGCAGGATCAAGCGCGGCTGGGTGGCCAGGGCCCGGCCAAGCTCGACGAGGCGCGCGAGCCCGGTGGACAGGGAGTCGGCGCGCTCCTCGGCGATCCGCTCGATGCCGACCCGCTGCAGGATGCGCTCGGTCTCGGCCTTGGGATCTGCCTCTGCGCCGGACCAGGCGCGCCTGATCTCGGCGGCAACCAGGATGTTCTCGCGGGCGGTCAGCGAGCCGAAGACCTCGATCCGCTGGAACGTGCGCGCGATTCCGAGGCGCGCCCGCTCGTGTGGACCGAGCGATGCGAGATCCTTGCCATCGAAGCCGACGCGCCCTTGCGTCGTCTCCTGCAAGCCGCAGATCACGTTGAACATCGTCGTTTTGCCCGCGCCGTTAGGCCCGATCAATCCGGTGATCGACGCTTCGGGGACGTCGATGTCGACGTTGGACAGCGCGCGGTGGCCGCCGAAATCGACCGTGACGTTCTCAACGAGCAGGAGCGACAAGACTCACCTCGTCCGGGATCTCGATGGGGGAGGGCGGTGGCGGTTGCTTGCCTTCTCGCCATGCCGCCGGCATCAGGCGCGCAACGATCGGCGCGAGTCCGTTCGGGTTGCGGCCGATGCTCAGCGCGGCGAGGCCGGCGGACAGCAGTTGGAACCCCTCGAAGGCGGGGATCTTTGTGCCGATCACCGGCAGGATCGAGAACAAGACCGCGCCGAGCAGCGCGCCGCCGACGGTGTTGATCCCGCCGACGACCGCCAGTAGCAAGACCGGAAGGCTGAACAACATCTGGTAGTCGTCCGGGCCGGCGTTCTTCTGCAGAGCGCCGAACAGCGCGCCGCCGAGCCCGGCGAACGCCGCCGACAACGAGAAGACCATCAGTTTGGTGCGCGCAAGGCTCAACCCGAGCGTTGCGCACGCGACCTGGCTGTCGCGCATCGCGGCGAGCAGCCGACCGAATGGACCGCGGCGGATCGCAAGGATGAGGATCCCGACGACGGCGAACACCATCGACAGCAGGACCGCGAACGATGCTTCACTCGTGAACAGCGCCGGCCGTTTCACGGCGATGGCGCCGAACTCGCCGAACACGCCGCTCTGCTTGAAGACCATCTCGTACATGAACACCGCGAAGGCCATCGTCGCCAAGGCGAGATATAGGCCTTGCAGCCGCAGCGCGGGGATCGCGACGATCGCACCCGTCACCCCAGCGAGAAGCATCGCAACCAGGATGCCGAGCAGCGGGCTGACACTGCCCACATGCGCCATGGCGAACGCGCCGACGCCGGCGAAGCTCATCTGGCACAACGACACCTGGCCGCCGTACCCGGTCAGCAGGACGAGCGACAGCATCACGATCCCGAACGCGAACGCCGCCGACACCTGCGATACGTCCGCATCCCCGAGAACGAACGTCAACAGCATCGTGACCGCGACCAGGGCGGCCCCACCCTCGATCGAGCGACGCAATGAGGGGACGTGCGGCGTCCGCGCGCCGGTGATGCGCCCCGAGCGCAACCGATCCTGCGGGAGCAGCAACAGGATCGCGAACATGAACAAGGTAGGAAGCGACGGGCGCAGACCGAGCAACCACCCGCTGAGGTTCACGTAGCCGATCATCAACGCCTCGATCAGCCCCAGCACCATCGCCGCCGCGAAGGTCTGCGGGAGCTTCTTGAGTCGTCCCGCCATCGCCGCCGCGTACGCGTTGATGACGAGCAGCGTCAGCACGATGTGGTTGAGCTGCAGCACCGGCGCGAGCAAGATCCCCGCGAGCGCGGCCAGCGAGGAGCCGATCGCCCAGCTGAGCATGCTGATGAGGTCCGGGCGCGCCCCGTTGAGTTGCACGAGCGTCCGGTCGTCGACGACGGCACGCATCGCGATCCCGATGCGTGTGCGTGAGAGGAACACGTACAGCACCCCGGCTACCACGACGGCCATCAAGAACGTGATCGCGTCGTGCACCGTCAGCCGGATCGGTCCGAAGCTGATCGTCGTGGGGTCGAAGAACCCGGTCAGGCGGCGCCCCTGGCGCGGCGACCAGATCGTGAACCCGACGCCGATGAGGCTGACCATCAGCCCGACGGTGACGACCAGGGATGCGCCGACCGATTGCCCGCGAAGCCGCCGGATGAGCGTCCGCTCGATCAGCGCGCCGAGCGCCGGCGCGATGACGAACAACACGACGATCAGCGCGAGCCATGTCGGCCAGCCCTGGTGGTCGCGGAGCTCCCAGAAGGTGAACGCCATCAGCATCCCGATCGCGCCGTGCGCGATGTTGAAGATGCCTGAGGTTGCGTAGGTCACGACCAGGCCGCTCGCGCCGATCGCGTACACCGACCCCGTGACGAGGCCGGTGACGATGTACGCGATCAGCTGGTCCACTGCTCAGTTGACCTCGTACAGGGCGCCGCTGCAGTCGTAGCCTGATGCCGGCCGTGCTCGAACGAAGGCGTTGTTCTTGATCTGGGCGAACATCGTGCAGCGCGAGGAGAGCTTCCTGCCGATGTCGTGGGACGCGTGCAACCCGTTGCCGTCCCACGCATGCAACCCTTCCAGTGACTCGATCAGCTTCTTCCGGGTGATCTGCGGGCCGATCTTCTTGATCTGTTCCACGAACAGCCGTCCGGCGGACCAGGCGTAGAGACCGAAGTAGTCGGGCTTCACGCCCGGCGCGACACGCGCGAGCCACTGCGCGTACAGCTGCATCTCGGGGTACTTGCCGATCTCCTCGAACATGGCGGTGTTCAGGTAGACGTAAGAGTTGTTGGCCGCGCCCTGGGTCTGCTGCAGGAACTGCGGGGTGTACACCACCGAGTCCCACTCCATGACCTCGGGGTACCACTGCTCCTTGCGCATCGCCTCTGTCAGCCGGGCGATCGACTGCCAGTCGGACAGCATCGTCACGAACTTCACGCCGTTGTCCTTCATCTTCTGAACGTACGGCGTGTAGTTGGACTCGACGACCTGGGTCTCGAACAGGTTTCGGCCGGGGAACTTGAAGCCGGTGGAGATATACGCCTTGCGCTTGCTCTCGGCGCTCGAGCGCGTGATCGCGGTATTCAGCCATAGCTGCGCCGCGTTCGAGATCGCGCCGGGGAACTGTTTGGCCATGTACTCCGCCGAGCCGCGGATGAAGTAGTCCGGGCGGTTCGGGTATGCGGGGAACGTGGCCTTCGTGCTGATGCGCGCGAGCGTGGTGGTGAT
>JBKJXT010000129.1:0-6635 GCA_046716205.1 Actinomycetota bacterium | reverse complement strand
GCCAAGGAGGCGCGCATCTTCGGCGTGTCCGGATGGTTCATCGAGCGGTTCCGGAGCTTGTGGAACGAGGGGATGCAGGACACGTGGCGCGCGCGCTCGCGCCTGCCCAGCTTGGGGGCTCCCGTCGGCATACTCACGGCCGGAGCGATCGGGTTCGTGACCTACCGGATCGGGATCAGCGGCGCGGAAGGTCTGAGCGTCGCGTCGGTGATCGTCTATCTTCAGGCGATCGGCGGGATGTCGGGGTTCCAGTCAACCGGCGATCCTGAGTGGCAGATGCACTTCGGCGCGTACCGCGCACGGGACGCCGCCAGGCTGACCGAGGCGGTGCGCACCGACGTCAGTGACCTTCGCGGCGACGTGCGGCCACCGCCCTTACAGTCGTCCCTGCGCTTCGAAGGGGTTCGGTTCGCCTACCCGGGTCAAGACCGCGAGGTTCTCTCCGGCGTCGATCTGGAGGTTGCGGCCGGAACGTCGCTGGCCATCGTCGGAGAGAACGGCGCCGGCAAGACCACGAGCATCAAGCTGCTATCGCGCCTGTACGACCCGACCGGCGGTCGGATCCTTGTGGATGGGGTCGACCTCCGCACGATCGATCCCAAGGCGTGGCGACGTCAGGTCGGCGTCATCTTCCAAGACTTCATCCGCTACGAGATGTCGGCGCGCGAGAACATCGGCTTCGGCGCCGTCGATCTGATGCACGACGAGGCCGCACTGCGGCATGCAGCGGAGCTGGCCGGCGCCGACGGCTTCCTCGATCGCATCGGGTGGGATGCGCCCCTGTCGCGCAAGTACGAGGGTGGCGTGGACATCTCCGGTGGCGAGTGGCAGCGGGTCGCGTTGGCGCGCGCACTGTTCGCCGTTCGATCCGGAGCGCGCGTGTTGATCCTCGACGAGCCAACCGCGAACCTCGACGTGCGCGCCGAAGCGGCGCTCTACGAACGCTTCCTCGAGATGACGCACGGCATCACGACGATCCTGATCTCGCATCGTTTCTCGACCGTGCGGATGGCGGACAAGATCGTCGTGATCGAAGGAGGTCGTGTCGTCGAGACCGGCACGCATGACGAGCTCCTCGGCGCGGACGGGCGCTACGCGACGATGTTCCGCTCGCAAGCCTCCGCGTACGAACGCGAAGAGGAGGCTGCCTTCGATGGGTGAGTTCTTGCGCGGCCTCAAGCTCATCATCACCACCAGCTTCCGCGCGGCGCCGCGTATCGCGCTGTTCGGCCTGTCGTTCGAACCGCTCGGCTACCTGTTGTCTGCGTTCTCGGCGCTCTACGTCAAGTGGATGATCGACGGCGTCACTTCCGGCGACACGATCGCGATCCGCAACGCCGCTTTGGGCGTGGCCTTCACCTCGCTGGTCGGCAGCATCTTGCGCTTCGTCGGCTGGCCGATGCGCACCAAGCTCCTTGAAGAGACGGGAACGTGGATCGATGCGCGCGTGCTGGAGCTTCACGCGTCGATGCCGGGGCTCGAGCACACCGAGCGCCCCGAGTACCACGACCGTGTCCAGTCCGTGGAGGGCGGGGCCTTCGCGAGCTCCATCATGTTCATCGTGGGCGCAGGCGCGTCGCTGGGACGGATCATCCTCGGGATAGGGTTGCTCGCCTCGATCTATCCGCCGCTCGCGCTCCTCCCGCTGTTCGGCATACCCAGCGTGCTGCTGGGCGTCCGCGCCGAGAAGATCCAGAACGCGACGTGGGTAGCGACGCGTCCGCGGTGGCGCCGGGCGAACGCGTTCTACGGATTGAGCATCGGGTCTGGACCGGCGAAGGAGCTCCGCGTCTTCGGCCTCGAGGACGAGGTCCGTCGCATCCACAAGGCATCGCGCGACGAAGCGACGGTCCAAGCGCGGAGCGCCGGGATCGTCGCCGCGATGTGGACGAGCCTCGGGTGGGTCTGCTTCGCAGCCGGGTACCTCTGCGCGCTTGCCGTCGTTGCGGTGCGCGCACGCAGCGGTCAGGCGACGATCGGCGACCTGATGCTCGCGATCACGGTGTCGAGCCAGATGAACGAGGCCGTGTCGGGCTTCGCGGGCTCGATCCAAGGGCTGTCGGGTCGTCTGCGGACGGCCGGGCATTTCCTGTGGCTCGAGAACGAGGCGCGCAAGGTCACCGTGCACGCGACGAGCCGAACGCCCGACCGGCTCTCTGAGGGGATCCGTTTCGAAGGTGTGTCGTTCATCTATCCCGGGACCGAACAGCCGGTGCTCGAAGATGTAGATCTCTTCCTTCCTGCCGGCAGTAGGGTCGCGATCGTCGGGGACAATGGCGCCGGCAAGACGACGTTGGTGAAGCTCCTCGGCGGCTTCTATCACCCGCCCACCGGCAGGATCACCATCGACGGCCGGGACCTCGCAAGCATCGATCCGCTGGAGTGGCGCGAGCACCTCTCCGCAGGCTTCCAGGATTACTGCCGGTTCGAGCTGCGGGCGAGCCGTACGGTCGGCATCGGCGACCTGCCCCGCATCGACGAGCGTCCCGCGATCGAAGAGGCGCTCGGGCGCGCGGGCGCGTCGGAGATCCAAAACAAGCTCGTTCGCGGGCTCGACACGCAGCTGGGCAAGTCGTTCGACGACGGCGTGGACCTGTCGATGGGCCAGTGGCAGAAGCTCGCGCTCGGGCGCGCGTTCATGCGCGAGGATCCTCTCTTGTTGATCCTGGACGAGCCGACCTCGAGCCTCGATGCCGCGACCGAGCACGCCTTGTTCTCCCGGTACGCAGCGATCGCACAGGAGCGCACGACCACCGGTGGGATCACGATCTTGGTGAGCCATCGTTTCTCGACGGTGCGCACCGCGGATCTGATCGTGGTGGTGGAAGGAGGCCGCGTGCGGGAAGTCGATACGCACGACGCGCTGATGGCGCGCGGCGGGATCTACGCCGAGCTCTTCACGCTCCAGGCGTCCGCGTACCGATAGGAACCGCTAGCCGGCGACGTCCCCGGTGGCGAGCGGGTAGGTTTCCGGCCCCGAAGGGGAGGAGAGAGCATGCCGACGATCACCGGATTCCATCACGTCTCACTCACCGTGAGCGACGCCTCTCGAAGCGAGGAGTTCTACAGCAAGGTGTTCGGGTTCGTTCGCGTGCTCGAGCTGGAGGACCAAGAGGGCCGCGGCTCCAAGCGGGTCATGGCCCACGGCGACTCCCGCACGATCCTCGGGTTCAGTGTCCACAGCTCGCACGATGGGTCGCCGTTCACCGAGTTCCAAACCGGCCTCGACCATTTCGCATTCGGCGTTTCGTCGCCCGCGGAGCTCGAGGAGTGGGTGGCGCGCCTCGACGAGTTGGGCATCGCACACGGCGGGGTCAGGACGACACCGGTCGGCGCTCTGCTGGCCTTGCGCGACCCGGACAACATCCAGGTCGAGCTGTGGGCGAACCCGGCGTAGTGTCCTTGCGAGGTATCGCGTGCGGGCTGTCGATGGTGCTCCTCGTTGCCTGCACCAGTGAGCAGCCCGTCGTGCAGCCGAGCGCTTCTCCAACGCCCGTGACGACGTCACCTCGTCCGCGCCCGACCGGCGAGCCGAGCGAAGCGGAGCTGAAGTCGGTACGGCTGCGACTGCAGAAGATCGCGGATATCGATGGGGCGGTCGCGTTGGCTCCTTACGATGGAAGCATCTACGTGTTGGCCCGCCCCGGCACCGTGCATCTGATCGAGGGGCGCGCCGTTTCCAAGGTGCTCGACTTCTCCGCGCTTGTCTCCGTCGAGGGTGAAGGTGGCGCGCTGGGACTCGCGTTCCCTCCATCAGGAGAGCACGTGTATGTCTCCTACACCGACCGCAGCGACGACGTTCGCTTGGTCGAGTACGTGATGAACGGGGACCGTCCCGATGCCGCGACGCGCCGCGAGGTGCTGCGCGTGAAGCAGCTCTCGCAGCGCCATCACGGCGGGAGTCTCGTCTTCGGTCGGGACGGCCACCTCTGGATGGGCCTCGGCGACGGCAGCGTCGGCAAGGATCCGACCGACCAAGCGCAGTCGCTGTCGTCCCTGCTCGGCAAGCTCATCCGGATCGATCCACGCGCCGGCGGTGGGCGGCCGTATCGGATCCCGCCCGACAACCCGTTCCGCGCTCGGGCCGGCGCGCGCCCAGAGATCTACGCCTTCGGCCTGCGCAACCCGTGGCGGTTCTCGTTCGACCGCATCAAGGGCGATCTGTGGATCGGCGACGTCGGTCAGTACATCCTCGAGGAGATCGACTTCCTTCGGCAGGCGAAGCCCGGCGGCGGCAACTTCGGGTGGAACCGCCTGGAGGGCACTCGCCGCTTCTCGGGCTCTCGGCCGAAGGGCGCCATCGACCCTATCGAGCAGTACAACCACAACAACAACCGCTGCGCCGTGATCGGCGGAAACGTTTACCGCGGGTACGCGATCCCGGCACTGCAGGGGGCGTACCTCTACAGCGACTTCTGCGAGGGCCGCGTGCATGCCCTAGTGCAGAAGCGCGGCGAGGTCGCGCACCAGCGGGCAGGGCTCGCCGAGCTTAAACACACTGTGTCGTTCGGCGAAGACGCCGACGGAGAGCTGTATCTGCTGTCGCTCACCAAGGGCGTGTTCAAGATCGTCCCGGCGCGCAGCTAACTCGAGCAAGATCGACGGGAGGACAACGTCCCCAGACGGCGAAGGAGGGGGCGTTCGCCGCTCTTCAGGGGGGGATCACATGCGCCGCAAGATCGCCATGCTCGGTTTACTGAGCCTGCTGGGACTGGGTGCCGTCGGGGCAACGGCGCCCGCGCGCGCCGGCACGTTCATCCAGGTAGGCGTCGCGACCGCCGACATCACCTACCACATCGGCGCCGGCCAGGGCGGATGGGGAGAACGGTGGCGCATCAACCACCTGGAGTCCCAACCGATCGAGACGAACATGTACGCCCGGCTGATGAAGACCACCGAAGGCGTGCACATGAACCAGCGGGTGAAGGCGTTCGTCTTCGACAACGGTGAGCGCAAGCTCGCGGTCATCTCGACCGACCTGTTGGGAACCGTCCAGATGTTCCACCGCGCGATCGCGAGCGAGGTCGCCAAGGATCCGGGCATCGCATGGGACGACCTGATGATCGCGGCGACGCATTCGGAAGCCAATCCGGCGAACGGCACGCTCAGCCCGCTATTGAGCGCGTACGCAGGTGTCTTCGACGAGGACTTCGCTCGCACCGTATTCAACGCCGCGGTCACCGCGGTGCGACACGCGGCGCGCGACCTCGAGCCCGTCCGCTTCGCCGCCGGACACACCGATGTCGACGCGGTGAGCAATTTCGTCTTCAACGAGACGGACAAGCCGTACGTGGATCCCGGCCTCGACGTCCTTCGGTTCGATCGCTTGGACGGCACGACCAAGGGGATGTTGGTCGCGTATCCGGGCCACTTCAACCTCGGAGGGAACGAAGTGATCCTGACGTCGTCTGACGGCGCCGGCTACGTCGAGCGATTCCTTGAGACCGAGATCGGCGCGCGCCAAGGCGAGAAGCCGGTCGTGGCCTACCTCGCCGGCACCGTGGGCGACTCCGGTGTCAACGAACCCGAAGAGGAGAACTTCTACCAGGAGACCGAGTCGTCAGCGCGTGAGATCGTGGCGGGCGCGCTCGACGTCTTCGACGGATTGGAGCCGCAGGAACGGTTCGTCGTGAACTCGGTCGCGGAACGCTTCCCGCCACCGCCCGGTCATGAGGTGCCGAACTTCCCGTTGCTGGCCGGTGCGCCGATCCCGTTCATGGTGAGCCACTCGCTGCACGTGCAGGTGTTCCAGATCGGCGACGTCGTGCTCGCCGGCGTCCCGGGCGAGCCGGTGACAGAGTTGGGGTGGGCGATCAGGGATCGCATCGCGGATCTCGGGTTCACGCGAGGGATCCCGATCAGCCACGCCAACGACTGGACCGGCTACATCTACACCGACGAACAGTACGACCATCAACACGGCCGCTCCGACCAGGGTGCGTACGGACGTGAGCAGGGTTGGTACCTGGTGAACAAGGCGCTCGATCTGAGCAAGGTGCTCGTGAACCCTTCTTACGACTACGGGTCGTTCGACCGCAGCGCGCTGATGATCGGTGACGACACGTACAACACCTTGTCGGCGTGGAGCATCATGACGGCGACGCCGTTCACACACGAAGTACGCGATGCGGTCCTCGTGCCGAACGTCGTGCTCGAGTGCGGAGGGCTTGCCGAGCCTGGCGACGTGTCACGGTTCGAGCAGACCGTGTTCGGGTGGCGCGGCGGCAACAACGGAGCAGACCTCCCGGTCGTCGAGCTGCAACGCAAGGATGGCGACGCCTGGACGAAGGTGTTCGACTCCAGCGGTTTCGAGATGCACCTCTACATGAAGGTGTATCGCGTCCAGCCGGCGTCGCCGATCGTGCCCGGTGGCCCGGGGTGCAACGAGCTGCTCGACCAGCAGTACTCCATCGTGCTCGAGCCGTCGTTCGATCTGCCGGAAAGCACGTACCGCTTCGTCGCCACCGGTGTGTTCCGGACGATGCCGAAGGCGAACGAGGCGTACAAGGCGACCAGCAGGCCCTTCGAGGTGCGCGCTGGCGGGCTTGAACTCGCCGGCAGACTCGAGGGCGGTGACGTGATCGCGTCCCTGACGTACCCGGTCGATCCCGACGGCGTCCGGTGGCGTCCGCGCG
>JBKJXT010000128.1:0-12084 GCA_046716205.1 Actinomycetota bacterium | reverse complement strand
GCCGATCCAGGGCGCGTGGGGCAGCGGGATGCACACTCACATGGCGCTGTACGACGGCGAGACGAATGCGTTCGTCGATCCCGAGGACCCGATGGGGCTGTCGAAGGTGGCGCGCTCGTTCATCGCCGGCGTGCTGCGGCACGCGCGCGAGATGACGCCGATCCTCAACCAGTGGGTGAACTCCTACAAGCGTCTGGTGCCCGGCTACGAAGCGCCGGTGTACATCTGCTGGGCGCGCCGGAACCGGTCGGCGTTGTTGCGTGTGCCTGGGGCCGCGCCGAAGACGGCGGACGTGCGGGTGGAGGTGCGCTCGCCGGACCCGGCGTGCAATCCGTACCTGGCGTTCGCGGCGCTGCTAACCGCGGGACTCGACGGGATCGCGCAGAACGAGGAGTTGCCGCCCGAGGCGCGCGAGGACATCCACGCGATGAGCGACTCCGAGCGGCGCGCCGGCGGGATCGAGGCGCTGCCAGAGAACCTCTTCGAAGCGGTGGCCGCGATGGAGGGTTCGCGCCTGGTGCGCGATGCGCTGGGTGACCACGTGTTCGAATACTTCATCCGCAACAAGCGCGCCGAGTGGGAAGCGTACAAAGCCTACGTAAGCCCCTGGGAGATCGAGCGCAACCTCCCGATCCTGTAACAACCGCCAAACTTATTCGGGAACTTCGCCGCGATCACGCCGAACCCGCGCGCCCGCCGCCGCGCGCCCGCGCGCCAGATGTCATTCTCGGTGGTGTTATGCATCTATCTGATGTACCACACCGCCGAGAACGCCTTGACGAGCGGATCGCAATACTTGCGGCGTCTCAACACGGCGTCTTCTCTCGACATCAAGCGATCACATCCGGAGCGACGAGAGGACTGATCGACGCAAGGATCAGATCCGGTAGGTGGGAACGCTTGCACACCAACGTATATCGCGTGGCCGGAACGCCCATAACGTGGCGACAATCGCTGCTGGCGGCCTCCCTCGGCCTCAACGCCGTCGTCTCTCACCGCTCAGCAGCCGCCTTGTGGCGCCTGGTTGGTTTCAAACATGGAATCGTTGAACTCATCATGCCGCGCAACAGGCAGCGACATGACGGCCGGCTGGTGCTGCATCGTGCGCGCCTTTCGCCGACCGAGATCACCACGATCGAGCGCATACCGGTCACCACACCGGCGCGCACGCTGCTCGACGTGGCTGCGATCGCATCGCCTAACGCCGTCGAGGAGGCGCTCGATGACGCGCTGCGTCGCAAGCTCGTCAGTGTCCCGCGCCTTCGCACCTACCTCGACGCCCAGCCACGCGGGCGCGCAGGAGTCCGCGTGCTCCGCGCGTTCGTCGAGGCGCGCGCCCAAGGCGGCGGCGCGCCCGACAGTCCGCTGGAGACCAAGATCTGGCGCATCCTCGTCGCGGCCGGCATCACCGACGGCGTCCGTCAGCATCGCATCGTCGACCGCGGCCTCACCGTCGCGATCCCCGACGTCGTGTTCCTCGACGAGATGGTCGCCGTCGAGGCCGATAGCTTCGAGTGGCACGGAAGTCGCTCCCGCTGGCTGCGCGACCTCCGCAGGCGGAACGCGCTGCTCGCCCTCGGGTGGCGCGTTCTCCACTTCACGTGGGACGACCTCGCGCGCCCCGACGTGGTCGTGGCAACGGTCCTCGCAGCCTTGGGACGAAGCTGAGCGTCAACGCATTGCACCCTCAGATGCGATCCGGCGAGGCTCCGGGGGTCGGCGCGATGTAGTCCTCGATCGAGTCGATGATCGCCAGGGCCAACTCGCGGTAGGCGTTGTAGGCGTCCTGACCCGGCGACACGATCAGGATCTCGATCACGTCCTTCGGTCGCACGATCGCCAGCTCCTCGACGATGCACCCGGCGCACCAGTACCGCGGCTCGCCGTCGGTCCATCCTCCTACCGGTTCCAGCGGCGCGGCCGGGTAGGTCACGCGGAGCTGCTCGCTGCGAGGCTGCGATGCGTGCGAGGGGAAGATCCCGCCCCGCTTGATCGCCGCTCCTGCTTCCCGGCGCCGCGCCAGGTCGGCCGGGTCACTCAGTTCGCTGACCTCGCCCGGATGGCGGATGTGGATGCGGATGAAGAACGACTTCGCCTTGGCGCGGACCGGGCGCGCACCGCCACCGTCGAAGTCCATCAGCGACGAACCCTCGTTGAGGTCGCCGACCTTCGGGTAGAAGTCCGCCGACTCGTTCGCGAAGCCGCGACCGAACCACGCGGCCGGGAAGTCGAGCTGGAACCTCCCCTCGGCGTCCTTGTAATGCTTCGACGCGACGGGGGGCCGCGGCTCCAGCGACTCGCCGATGTTGATCGGGCTGTCGCCGCGTCCGGCGTTCACGCCCGGAAGGATCAGGACGAGCGCGACGAACGCTGCGAGCCCGGCCGTGACGGCGACACCCATGCGCACGATGTTGGAGCGCCGGCGCTGCGACCGGAAACGCGACCACGCGTCGCCCGGCGAGGGCTCCCCCGACGTCACGGCGCGCAGCGTGTTGCGGAGTTCGTCGCTCATGAGTCCTCCGCCCCCGCGAGCGTCTGGGGACCGAGAACGCGCCGCAGTCGGCCCAGAGCGCGATGCGTCAGCGACTTCACCGTACCGACCGGGATGCCCAGCAGCTGTGCGATCTCGGACTGCGGCAGGTCCTCGTAGAACCGCAGGACCAATGCGGCGCGCTCACGAGGCGGCAGCGTCTGCAGCGCCTGCCACACGACGACCTGATCGTCGCCGACGCCCTCGACCACCGAAGGCGCGTCCGGCTGGCGATGCACCGCGTGCTTCGCTTCGACCTTGGCGCGCCGCAGCAACGACCGGTGCCGGTTGACCAGCACCGTGCGGGCGTACGCCGCCGGACGCTCGCGCTCGGTGATCCGGCCCCAGGCGCGATAGGTCCTCACCATGGCCTCCTGCGCCAGATCCTCCGCATCGCCCCAATCGCCGACCAGCAGGTACGCCAGCCGCCGCAGCGGCCGGAACTCTGCGTCGAAGAACTCTCGGAACTCACGGTCACGGTTGCTCAACGGGCCTCAGATCGCCGGATATCCCTGTGGAACGACGCCTACGTCGCGGCGAAGGTTCGCTGAAAGACTATTCCACAGCGCGCCAGCGACCCCATCCAAGACGGGTGAGCACCCGCTCGCGGAAACCCAGCGTGCCCTCGAGCGCCTCGCGCGCCGCGGCCGCTGCCTGCGCGAAGTCCGCCTCCACCAGCCCGTTCGGCGGAGCCCACAGCGCCTCGTCGGCGAGCGTTGCCATCGTCGTCAACGACGCACCCGCCGCCGGCGCGCGGACGGCGAGGCGCGCGGCGTGCTCGGTGGGCGTCTCGCCGGGACCACGTGGCGCTCCCGCGGCTGCGCACCAACGCAGGAAATCGACGTAGCGCGCCGCGATCGCTTCGTGCGCTGGATGATCGGCCCACGTCTTGCGACGCCGCCGGGCCGCGAACAGCATCGCGACCGCGAGCAGGACCGCGAGCGTTCCGACGATGACCAGCGGCTTCACCCACGCCGGTCGCTGCGTGATGGTCGGGGTTTCCTCGCCCTGATCGGGCCGATCCGGACGCGTGGGATCGGTGGGCGACGCGCTGGCGCTCGGCGATGCGGACGCAGAGGCCGATGGCGATGCCGACGGCGACGCGGTGGGGCGCTCCAGCGCGTATCCCGGCACGCGGGTGATGCCGCTACGCGGCGTCGGTTCGAAGGCGAGCCAGCCGTATCCGGGGAAGTAGATCTCGGTCCATGCATGCGCCTGCGTCGTGGTGATCTGATACGTGCCGTCGGCGAGCTCGTTGCCGTACCCGAACCCGATCGCGACGCGCGCCGGGATGCCGAGGGCGCGCGCCATCACGCCCATCGCGGCGGAGAACTGCTCGCAGTATCCGCGTTTGGAACGCGTCAGGAAGTCGAGCAGGCTGTCGTAGCTGTGGCCGGCGGCGATGTTCGCGTCGTAGGTGAAACCACGCAGGTAGCTTTGGAGTGCGAGCGCCTTGCGGTACTGGTTCGGCTCATCGCCTGCCTCCCGCTGCGCGATGTCGCGCACCTCCTTGGGGATGTCGGGCAGCGCGAGGTAGGGAGCGAGCTCCGTCTGGTCGATGTGAACGTCGCGATCCAGGTTGGCCGCCGTCACCGACGGGATCGCCGAGATCACGTCGTAGAGCAGCCCAGACTGCACCGAGCCTTCCTCGAACAGCAGCGCGCGCGACTGGTCCTCGAGCACCACGCCGGCCTCGCCCGCGTCGAAGTCGCGCAGGACGAGCTCGACCGGGTCGTACGCGGCAGGGAGCCACGGCCCGGCCAAAGCCTGGATGCGGATCGTCTGCGTCACGACGTCGGTCGGAGCGAATGGAGCCTCGGACTCCTGCCGCACCCGATCGATCTCGCTGGTGGTGCGGCCCTTCCCTGCGCGCCACGCCTTGCCGTCGAACACGTCCAGAGAGGTCAGACGCATATAGCGCGGCACGCTCGTCCGGACGACGAACAAGGGGCGCTCCGGCGACCGGTTCAACGTCGGCTGGATCGCGACGAGCGGATTGAAGGTCACCGGTCCGCTGCCGCTGCCGGTCCCGAACCCGGGCGTTCCACCGTACCCGGGGGCCAGCGGCATGATCGCGACCGCGCTCACCGCCACGATCGCGGCCAGGCGCGCCGCCGGAACCGCGCGCCATCCCGACGCCTTGGTGGTCACACTCGTCGCGCTCGCACGAGAGCGCTCGTCGTCGAACACGACCCACGCGGCCGCGCCGATCCACAACGCGATGTCGAGCCAGAGATGACGGCTGGTGACCACAGCGCCGGGAACGACGAACAGAGGGATCGTGCTGGCGACCGCGAGCAAGGGATTGCCGATCCACATCGCCGCGGCCTCCGCTAGCCAGGCGGTGACCCACAAGCCGGCGGCGACGAACAACAGCAACGACGCCGTCGGCACGACCGGCGCGATCTCCTCGACGGTGCGCTCGATGCCTTCGCGGATCATCGGGCCCAGCGCATCCAAGGTCTCGGCGCTCGGGAAGATCGCCCACAACGTGTCGGGCAGGAAACGAACGGAGAGGAACCAGAACATCGCAGCCATCGACGCGAGCCAAGCGAGCAACGCGGGGAACCGCCACCGCCGCGTGAGCCACGAAACGGTGAGGCTGAGCGCGAGGGAGAAGAAGACGACGCCGGCCAGCCCTCCCGGCCCGAAGAGCCGGAAGAGCGGTGCGCTCGCGGTGACTAGAAGCGCAACGACCGCGAGCTCTTGCGGGGCTCGCCGAGTGCCAAGAGGTTCTTCCATACCGTCCCTATCCGATCGGATCCGCTCGCGATGGTGACCTGCCAGCCCGCTCGCGTGAGGTGCCGTTCTGTTTCGGCGAGCCGCTGATCGAACTCGGCTCGCTCGCGCGCCGTCACTTCGACGAACGACGCAACGTCGAGGAGCATCACGCCGCCCCACGCGTACGCACGCCTCAGCCGCGACATCGGTGACACGGAACTGCGGTCTAACGGAGGCATGACCGCGAACAAGACGCCGCCGGCGCCGGGGCGCGCCGCGAGACGCCGCAACACCGGCGCGATAGAGCTCGCCCGCGACGGGCGTGCGAGCGCCAGCGAGGTCAGGATCGGGTCGGTGGCCTCACGACCCCAACGCGCGCCGCCGGGACCGCTATCCGGCGTCGCCATGCGCACCGCGAACCCCTGGCGCGCGACCTCCCAACTGATCGAGGCGGCTGCCGAGATGGCCCACTCCAGACTCTCGTGCGCGCCGGACCCGCGATGCAAGGCCGCGCGGGTATCGCAGAACACGGTCGCCCGAGGGAACGGGCGGATCTCGTCCTGACGGATCATCAGTTCGGCGCGCCGTGCGGTCGAACGCCAGTGGATCATCCGCATGTCGTCGCCGTCCTGCCAGCCGCGCACCGCATAGAAGTCGTCGCCCGAGGTCGCCAGACGCTGCACCAGCGAGCGCCCACCGCCTTGTCGCTCCTCCGGCGGCGATCCCTCCTGTAGTGACTCGATCGCCGGATACACGACGAGGCTCTCTTGCTCGGCGACGGTGTGGGACACCTCAGCGAGGCCGAAGGGATCGACGAGGCGCGCGCGCATCGGTCCCAACGTGTAGCGGCCGCGGCGGATCACACGGCGTTCGACCGAGGAGGTTTCCCGCTCGTCGGTGCCCAGCGATGGAACGGCGAAGCGCATCGCACCTCCGACCGCAGGAGGCGCGAGATCCTCGAGGTACAGCGGCGGGCTCTTGGCGCGCGCGAGGTTGTGGGACGTGACCTCGATCCGAACCTTGGCGCCGGCGAAGGTGCGGCGCGGCGCGAACGAGCGCGAGAACGAGATGCGATGCCGGCCCCACCGCACGAACACGATCGCACCGATCGGGAACAGGACGCTCGCCGCGGCGAGCCCGTAGAACTCCTGGATCTGCGTCGCGAGCGCAACGAGGTACAGCGCGATGCCGACGAACAGCAGCGTCCGGCCGCGGCGCGTCGGCACTCTTCTATCTCCGGATCGGGAGCGGGATGACCTCGAGCAGATCCGCCACCACGTCGTCGGTCTCACGCCCGGACATCTCCGCTTCGGGCGATGCCATCAACCGATGCGAGAGCACCGACGGCGCGAGCGCCTTGAGGTCGTCGGGTGTGACGAACTGACGCCCGGCCGCGGCGGCCCATACGCGCGAGGATCGCAGCATCGACAGTGCGGCGCGCGGCGAGGCGCCCAGCGAGAGCTCCGCCGACTCCCGCGTCGCGCCGACCACGCTGACGATGTATTCGTGGAGCACCTCGTCGACGTGGACGCTGCGCGCGGCTTCGATCAACGCGGTCATCGTGCGCGAATCGGCGACGGGCTCGATATCGTCGAGCGCGTGCCCGTCGGCGTGACGATGCAGCACCTCGATCTCGCTGGCGGCGCTGGGGTACCCGAGCGAGATCTTCATCAGGAAACGGTCGAGCTGCGCGAACGGCAGCGGGTAAGTGCCTTCGTGCTCGATCGGGTTCTGCGTCGCGATCACCATGAACGGCGTCGGCAGCTCGTAGGCGACGCCGTCTGCGGTGACCTGGCGCTCCTCCATCGACTCCAGCAGTGCGGACTGCGTCTTGGGCGACGCGCGGTTGATCTCGTCGGCGAGCACGACGTTGGCGAACACCGCGCCGGGACGGAACTCGAACTCGCGCGCCTGCTGGTTGTAGATCGTGGCACCGGTCACGTCGGTGGGCAGAAGGTCGGGAGTGAACTGGATCCTGCGCCACTCGCAGCCGATCGACCGTGCGATCGTCTTCGCGAGCATCGTCTTGCCGACGCCGGGGACATCCTCGATCAATAGATGACCTTCGGCGAGCAGACAGGTCAGCGCGAGGCGGACCTGACGCTCCTTGCCCTTGATGATCTGGTCGATGTTCTCGACGATGCGGTTGAAGACGCTGGGGAAGTCCCCATTCTTGGCGTTGGTCCTACGGGTGGCCACTCAAGCTCCCTTGCGCGCGGAACCGTCAGAGTATCCGGCGGGCTGAGACGCTGCCAGGGGCCGTTCGGGCACATCTGGCGATCGAAGCGCGGAGGAATCGAGGCCGACACGGCGAACCTGCAGAGCATGGATCGACGCACGTTCCTCCGCAACGGATTGTTGGCCACGGCTGCGTTCACCACGATGGGGCGCACGTTCTGGCAGCGCGCCCTGGCCGCACCCGCGGTCCCCGGCACCGGGCCCTACGGACCGCTCGGCTCCCCGAACGCCGACGGCATCCGCCTGCCGGCGGGTTTCACCTCGCGGGAGATCGCCCGCACCGGCACGCTGGTCGCGGGTACCACTTATCCATGGCACGTCTACCCAGACGGCGGCGCAACCTTCGCGACGCCCGACGGCGGCTGGATCTACGTTTCTAACAGCGAGGTTCCCGGGGTCGCGGGAGGAGCCGGCGCGATCCGCTTCAACGCGCAGGCCAACATCACCGACGCCTATCGCATCCTCGCGGGGACCGGTGGGAACTGCGCCGGCGGCGCGACGCCGTGGGGAACCTGGCTCTCGTGTGAAGAACACGAAGCCGGACTCGTGTGGGAATGCGACCCCACCGGAGCGACCCTCGCGGTCCCCCGGCCGGCGCTCGGGCAGTTCCAGCACGAGGCCGCAGCGATCGATCCCGTGCGCGGGCACGTCTACCTCACCGAGGATCGCGTGGACGGCCGCTTCTACCACTTCACGCCGGCGACGCCCACCGATCTCTCCGCCGGGGTGCTGGAAGCGATGAAGGTGGATGTCGACGCGAACGTGTCGTGGCTGCCGATCCCGCGCCCGGTCCCGGCCGCCGGCAGCCTCTCGACGCGCTTCCAGGCTCCCGGGAGCACCGGATTCAGCGGCGGTGAGGGGTGTTGGTTCGATCAGCCGAGCCGCAGCGTGTACTTCACGACCAAGGGCGACACCAAGGTGCGCGCGCTCAACGTAGACACGGGCGCGCTCGAGATCATCTACGACCGGTTCCTGACGCCGAGCGCCGCGCTCAGCGGTGTCGACAACGTGATCGTGTCGCGCTCCGGCGACATCCTGGTCGCGGAGGACGGCGGCAACATGGAGCTCTGCCTCATCACGCCTGGCCCGGACCGCACGGTGTCGCCGTTGCTGCGCGTGGAAGGACAGTCCGGATCGGAGATCGCCGGTCCTGCGTTCGACCCCTCGGGCACGCGGCTGTACTTCAGCTCGCAGCGCGGCGGGGGCGCCGGGATCACCTACGAGATGAGCGGCCCGTTCCGCGAGACCGCGTAGCCGATCAGGTTTAGCCCAGCAGCTCCACGATCATCGCCATCCCCTGGCCGCCGCCCACGCACATCGTCTCGAGTCCGATGCGCTTGCCGGAGGTCTTCAGACCGTTCAGCAGCGTGCCCATGATGCGTGCGCCGGTCATGCCGTAAGGGTGTCCGAGCGCGATCGAGCCGCCATTCGGGTTCACGCGCTCGTCGAAGGGGTCGACGCCAACCTCGCGGAAGACGGGGATCACCTGCGCGGCGAACGCTTCGTTCAGCTCGAACTGATCGATGTCGTCGGTCGACATGCCGGCTCGCTTCAACACGGTACGGATCGCCTCGATCGGACCCACGCCCATGATCTCGGGGTCGATGCCGGTGACCGCGGTCGCCACGATGCGCGCGATCGGCGTGATGCCCAGCTGCTGCGCGCGCGTGTCGCTCATGATGACCACGGCCGCAGCGCCGTCGTTGAGCGGACATGCGTTGCCTGCGGTCACCTTGCCGTCGGGCTTGAACACCGGCTTGAGCTCCGCGAGCTTCTCGAGCGTCGTGCCCGCGCGGGGGCCGTCGTCCTTGGCGACGACGGTGCCGTCGGCCTTGGTGTACGGGTGGATCTCACGGTCGATGAATCCGTTGCCCTGCGCGGCGACGGCGCGCTCCTGGCTGCGCACGGCGAAGCGGTCCATGTCCTCGCGGCTGACGTTGAACCGCTCGGCGACGTTCTCGGCCGTCATGCCCATCGGCATGTAGACCTGCGTGAAGTCGGCGCCGCCCTGCGCGGGGTGGAACGCGGCGATGTCGCGCGGGAGCTGCGGCGTGCGGCTGATCGACTCGATGCCCGCGGCGATGTAGACGTCGCCCTCGCCGGCCTTGATCGCGTGGAACGCCATCCGCTGGGTCTGCAGCGAGCTCGCGCAGAACCGGTTGACGGTTGTGCCGGGAACGGTGTCCGGCATGCCGGCCAGCAGCGCGACGCGCCGGCCGAGGTTCATGCCTTGCTCTTCTTCGGGGAAACCGCACCCGACCATCACATCCTCGACCTCGGCGGGATCGAGCTGGGGAACCTTCTTCAACGCTTCGGCGATCGCGAATGCGCCGAGGTCGTCGGGGCGGACGTCTGCGAGCGAGCCTTTGACCGCGCGTCCGATCGGCGTGCGAGCTGTCGCGACGATGACTGCCTCGGGCATGGTGATCCTCCTCGGTCGGGTCGGAGATGCAATTCCACACCCGAGGCGGTGGCCGCGTCGAATCGGGCTCAGCCGCGAGGTCGCGTGCGCCGTACCCGAGGTTCGTCGTGAAGCGGTACCTGGCCTGACGCGCGCCATCCAGGGCCCGTCGCGTGGCGCGATCGAGTATGCCGTTCGTCTGCAAGCCGCGCGCGCTCGGATAGCGACGCAGCGACGCACGCGGGGACTGCACGAGTTACCGGAGCTGGCGACGCGGTTCTTAGCGACGCTCGATCGAACGTGGGGCCGGCGGGGCGTGGCTTGCTGGTTCGGCGGCCGGTTTGAACGCGTGCACGGCGCGCGCCTCCGGTAGATTGTGAGCGCGGGGCGTTAGCTCAATGGCAGAGCAGCGGACTTTTAATCCGTCGGTTCAGGGTTCGAGCCCCTGGCGCCCCACAGCACGCGAGCCGCGGAACGAAGGGTTACCCACCGTCTCGTCCTAACCACGAGCGCCCACTAGCGTGCACCCCTGATCAAGAGGCGGTGACCAGCGTTCACTTCGTGGGGACGGGGCTCCATGACTTGCCTCCGTCGGTTGTGGTGTAGATGTTCGTGGAGTCCGCGGCGTAGGCGACCTTGCCGTCGACGGAGCTGATCGCGACGGAGGTGAGCTCGGCCTCCGCCGGAAGCCCGTTGCCGGCGTCAGACCACGTCTTGCCGCCGTCGGTCGATGACCTCATGCCCTTCTGCGTGAAAGCCAGCACGTGCTCAGCATCACGCGGATCAGCGGCGATGCCGATCACCCAGCCGCCTTTCGTCCCGTCGACTGCGCTCCAGGTAGCACCGCCGTCGCCCGAGCGGTACAGCCCGGTCGCGGTTCCTGCGAGTACGACATCCTTGGTCGCCGGTCCAGCAAGCACGTAGATCTGGCGCTCGATGCCTTGCATCGCAAGCTCCGTCCACGTCTTGCCGCCGTCGGTCGATCGGAACGTGCCACGGCCTCCGGAGTCCCAGCCCCACAGTGTGTTGGAGTCTGCGAAGCTGACCGCCATCGTATGGAAGTCAACGGGAGGCTCGGCCACGTCTGACAGATGCGTCCACTCCGAACCGCTCGTCGACGACTCGACGCCGAGGGAGGGCTTCGACGGTGAATGGCCGCTGCGATACATCACGCCGTCGGGGGCGTGGAAGCTGAACCCCATGTGGTCGTTGGTGTCGGCGCTGGCGTACACCCAGCCACCGTCGCTCGCCTGTTTGATCAAGCCGTAGTGGGTCGCGACGTACGGTGCTCCGGAAGCATCCACGCCTAGGCCGTGGATGTGCGAGATCGTTGCGGTCTTGCCGACCTGAGACTCATCGGGTTTTTCGGCGCCACCAGGATCGGCGGAAGAGCAAGCAGCGAGCGCAAGCACGAGAGCCAGCACTGTGATAACTGGCGTAGGTTGGTAGCGACTGAGTGAACGCACGAAAGACCTCCTCGAAGAGCCGGACGAGCCTGCCGGGAATCGAGAAGGCTCAGCTCAGCAATGAGCCGAGTGTGATCGGATCGGGGCCTCGAGCGGTCGCAACGACGCCTCGCGGGACGGATGGAGCGTCGCCGGGCGCGGACAGCACGTCGATCGTTCGCTGCGGCCAACCCAAGACAAAGGCTCCGAGAAGGACCGCTAACACGAAGCAGCACATCAGGCCCGCGGCCATCGCCGGATCGCCGTCGCTCATGGGAAGCGCGAGACAGACCAACACAAAGAGCGCCATGACCGCGATGGCGATGCGAATGGCCAACGGGAGTCCTCGTGTCTGCATGACCCGCCGATTCTAGTTGGTCCACGCTGGCCGGCCATGCCGGGCTAGTGCGGACAGCAGTGCTCGCCAGCGGCAGAGTTGGACAAGGGATCCGTTCAGCGACGGCGAAGGGAAAGACATGACACTCCTTGCGAAGGCCGCGCTTGCGTTCGGACTGCTCGCTTCGACGTTGATGCCGACGACTGCTCGTGCCGTTATCCAATCCGACTGCGGCGGGTCGTGGACCCACACAGCCTCGTGCGAGTTCGTGTTCGCGGGCGGCTCTTTCCTGTTAGCCGGATTCGCGTCCTCGCCCGCCGGCCCCACGTCGGTCAAGGTCACGATCTCCGAGCCGAAGACCGGCCTCGTCCTTCGGCAGTGTTTCGCGTACACCTCCGACGGACGGTCGGTG
>JBKJXT010000127.1:0-7058 GCA_046716205.1 Actinomycetota bacterium | reverse complement strand
GACATCGTGGTGATCCGCACCGGGCAGATGCAGTTGCTGCAGGCCGGCGACAAGAACGCGTATGCCGCGCCGTCGCCCGGTCCGTCGTTGAAGACCGTCGAGTGGTTCCGCGCGCGCGACGTCGCCGCCGTGGCCACCGACACGTTGACCTTCGAGGTCTTCCCGCCGGAGCGCACGGATGCCTTTCTGCCCGTGCACCTGCTACACATCGTGGAGATGGGTCTGACGCAGGGACAGAACTTCGACCTCGAGGAGCTCGCCGTGGATTGCGCGGCCGACGGCTTCTACGACTTCTTGCTCGCCGCGTCGCCCGAGCCGTTCGTCGGCGGCCTGGGCAGCCCGGTGAATCCGGTGGCGATCAGATGACGGCGATCGCGCTCCGCTATGACCTGAGGCGCGCGCCGTTCTCGTCGGCTTCACACACCGAGCTGTACGCCGCGTGCATCGAACAGTCCGCATGGGCGGAGCAGAACAGCGCCGCGGACATCGTCGTGCTGAGCGAGCACCACGGCGTCGAAGACGGCTTCTGTCCATCGCCATTCACGGTCGCCGCGGCGATCGGCGCGCGGACCTCGCGGCTGCCGATCACCATCGCCGCCGTCCTGCTGCCGCTGCACGACCCGGTGCGCCTGGCCGAACAGGCGATCGTCTGCGACCTGATCACCGGCGGCCGGGTGAGCTTCGTCGCGGGGATCGGCTACCGCAGCGACGAGTTCCAGATGGCGGGCATCGAGCGGGGGCAGCGCACCAAGCTGCTGGAGGAGTACGTGGACGTGATCCGCAAGGCGTGGACCGGCGAGCCGTTCGAGTGGCGCGGGCGAACGATCCGCGTGACGCCGAAGCCGCACTCTCCGGCACCCACGATGATGATCGGCGGCGGCGTGGAAGCTGCTGCGCGCCGGGCCGCGCGCCTGCGTCTGCCGTTCATGCCCTCGATCGCCGACGAGGCGTTGATCGAGGCCTACAACGACGAGGCGGCCAAGATCGGTTTCACCGGTGGCTTCGCGATCCTGCCGAAGGCGGCCGGGTTCGTGCACGTCACCGACGATCCCGACAAGGCGTGGGCCGAGATCGGCCGCTATGCCTGGTATGACGCCGACACGTACCGCTCCTGGCAAGACAACACACGCTCGCAGGTCACCACGAAAGTGAACGACGTCGATGCGTTGCGGGCCGAAGGCATCTATCGCATCGTGACGCCCGACGAGTGCCTCGCGCTCGCCGAGGAACTCGGCCCGATGGGCACGATCACGTTGCACCCGTTGATGTGCGGCATGCCGCTGGAGATGGGCTGGTCGTCGCTGGAGCTGTTCCGTGCCAAGGTCTTGCCGCGCTTGCGCCCGGCCTGAGACGGTCCTTCTGACGGGTCGTCAGATACGATTCGCCCATGGACCTCCGCGCGCTGCTCGACCCGGCGCACACCGTGCTCGTCACCCAGGAATGCCAGAACGGCGTCCTCGGCGCGAACGCGATCTTCCCAGAGCTTGCGCGATCAGCGACCAGCATCGTCCCGAGGATCGCGCGCTTGGTGGATGCGGCGCGCGTCGCGAAGGTTCCGGTCCTTCATTGCCTGGCGCTGCGGCGCGAGGACGGGCTCGGATCCAACGACAACGCGCGCCTGTTCGGCGCTGCGCGCAAAGCGGCGGTGAAGCTGACGCCCGGCAGCGAAGCCGCGGCCGTGCTCGACGAGATCGGCGTGGCAGACGGCGACATCGTTCTCACCCGTTTCCACGGCCTCGGTCCGATGGCCGGAACCGATCTCGACCCGGTACTGCGCAACCTCGGCGCGCGTACCATCGTCGGCGTCGGAGTCTCGATCAACGTCGGCATGACGAACTTCGTCATGGACGCCGTGAACGCCGGCTACCGCTTCGTGCTCCCGCGCGATTGCGTCGCGGGGATACCGCAGGAGTACGCCGATACCGTCATCGACAACACCCTGTCGTTGTTGGCGACGGTCACGACGTCGGACGAGGTGATCGCAGCATGGCCAGGCGCGTGACCACCAAGACGCAGGAGTTGCGCGCGGTCGACGGCCGCACGCCGGGCGCGCGCGGGCGCGCGACGCGCGAGAAGCTGCTTGCGTGCACGGCCGAGCTGCTGGAGAAGACGGGATACCGCGACCTCACCGTGATCGACATCGCGCGCCGAGCAGGCACATCGCCGGCAACCTTCTACCAGTATTTTCCGGACGTCGAAGAGGCGATCCTCGTGCTGGCGCGCGCGCTGACCGAAGAGGGCAAGCGCCTCGTCGATCTGATCCGCGACTCAAGCTGGAAGGGCGCCGCTGGGTTCCGAACAGCGGAACAACTCACCGATGCCTTCCTGGATCTGTGGGAGCGCCACCGCGCGATCCTTCGCGTCGTCGACCTCGCGACCGCCGAAGGGGATCTGCGTTTCCAGAACATCCGCACCCACCTCCTCAACGAGGTGACGAGTGCACTGCGAGACATCCTCGACGGCTTCCGCCAGCAGAAACGTCACCCGCGCGCCCTCGATCCGATGGCCCAGGCCGCCGTCGTCGTCTCGATGCTGGCGCACGTTGCCGCGCACCGGTACGGATTCGAGTTCTGGGGGATCCGCCTCGATGACGTGCGCGTTTCCGTTGCCCGTCTGGTCTGCACGGCCGTGACCGGCCGGGCCCCCGGAGAGGTTTGAGCGCTGTTTCGACGGGGTAATCTGGACGCGTTCACTGCACCAAGCGAGCGTCACCCAAGCCGATCACCCCGGCTTGCGTTGACCAACGGAGAGCCGCGGACATGATCCTCGAGCACGACGCGATGTTCTACCGCTCCGAAGACGAGTTCGTGCGCACCCTGGCTCCGTTCCTGCGGGAAGGGATGCACCAGGGTGAGGCCGCGGTCGCCGTGACGACGGCGCGCAACATCGGGGCCCTCCGGGACGAGCTCGGCGCGGAAGCGGCGTCGGTGCGATTCGTGGACGCGGAAGAGTGGTACTTGCGCCCCCCATCAACGATCGCCGGGTACGACCGCGTGCTGGGTGAGCTCACCGCGCAAGGCGCGCCGCGCGTCCGAGTCATCGGCGAAGTTCAGTTCGGGGCGACCGTCGACGAGCACGTGACATGGACGCGCTACGAAGCAGCGATCAACCGTTCGTTCCAGTGGTCGCCGGCGTGGATCGTGTGCCCCTACGACACCACGACGCTTCCGCAGCCGATCCTGGAGCACGCGCGCAACACACACCCAAGCATCTGGGAGAGCGAGAGCAGGGGAATGAGCGACCGCTACGTCGCTCCCGAGAGATTCCTGGCCGGTCTGATCGAGCCAACGGTCGCACCGATCGGTCCACCGACCGTCGCTACCAGCGTCCGTGGCGACCTCGGCGAAACGCGACACTTCCTCTCGCTGGAACTGGAACACGCGGGCGTGCCGCGCAACCGCCTCGCGGAACTCGTCGTCGCAGCCAACGAGATCGTCACCAACGCGCTGCGACACGGGGGCGGCGATGCGCGCGTCAGCATCTGGTCGCTCGACACGGCGATCATCTGCGAGGTGCGGGATCGAGGCGAGGGATTCGACGATCCGCTCGCCGGCTACATCCCGCCGACGTTCCGCAGCGGAGAAGGCGGGATGGGGCTGTGGCTCGCGCGCCAGTTGAGCGACTCGCTCACGATCTACCGCGATCCGCCCGACACCGTCGTGCGGCTGGTGATCGCTCGCCACCGCGCGGCCGCCTGACCTACCAGTTGTCGGTCTGAACCCCCGCCTTGGGGCTCGCTCCCTTGACACTCCCGCGCCCGCCGTCGGATACTCGTTCGCGATTTGCACCTATCGTTTGCAGTTGCGAAAGGGGTATCGGCATGAAGCTCGACCTCCTGTACGAGATCGACGTTCCGCGGCCATGGCCGGGCAAGGCGCACCCGTACGCGCAGCGCGAGGCCGAGCAGACCGCGTATTACGACGCGATCGAGCAGATCAAGCTCGCCGACAAGCTCGGCTTCCAGACCACGTGGCACGTGGAGCACCACTTCCGCGAGGGCCGTTCGCACTGCCCTGCTCCGGAGGTGTTGATCGGCGCGCTGTCGCAGGTGACCGAGAACATCCGTCTGGGATTCGGCGTCACGCTGATGCCGCATGCCTTCACCCCGCCGATGCGCGTCGCAGAGAAGGTCGCGACCGCCGACGTCCTGTCGAAGGGGCGCGTCGAGTGGGGCACCGGCCGCTCCACGCCGATGGAACAGATCGCCTTCGGCGTGGATCGCGACAACTCCAAAGACCAGGCGCGCGAAGCGATCGAGGCCGTCGTCGGCATGTGGGAGTCGGAGTACTTCGAGTTCCACGGAAAATACCTCGACTTCCCGCGCCGCATGGTGACCCCGAAGCCATACCAGGATCCCCATCCACCGGCCTGGATGGCCGCGACGTCGCCGGACTCGGCCAAGCTCGTCGGCTCTTACGGCCTCGGGTTGTTGTCGTTCGCGATCATGCAGCCGCTCGACGTGCTGAAGTCGCGCATCGAGGACTACAAGGCCGAAGTCGCGAAGTGCACCAAGCCGCTGACGCGCGTCAAGAACGACCGCGTCGCCGCCTACACGTTGGTCCACTGCGCTGAGACGATGCAGGAGTGCGAGGACAACGGGATCTGGGATGCGGTGTGGTGGTGGTACCAGAACCTCGCGGAGTTCACGCTGCAGTGGGAGCTCGCGCACATGTCGCAGGAAGAGAAGGACCGCGTCTTCCCGCTGCTGAAGAAGCACGCGGAGGGGAAGTTCAAGCCGCAGTCGTTCAACGACTACAACATGATCATCGTCGGCGATCCCGACCAGTGCCTCGAGAAGATGATCAAGTTCGAGGAGATCGGCGTCGACCAGCTGCTGTGCTACGTGCAGTTCGGCCGGCTCCCGCACGAGTCGATCATGAAGACGATCGAGTTGATCGGGAAGCTCATCCCCGAGCTCGAGAAGCGCGAGATCAAGACGGAGGTGACCGTCACGACCAACGGGGACCACGACGACCACCGTTCCGCCGAGGGCATGGCGGGGTTCGTGGATTGACGAGCGCCGACGACACGCCGGTCCCCTCCTACCCCGACCAGTTACGGCTCGACGGGCGGTGCTTCATCCTCATCGGAGCCGGTCAAGGCATCGGCAGGCAGACGGCCCACGCGTTGTCGCAAGCGGGCGCGCGTGTGTTCTGTATCGACAACCAGGAGGCGCTCGCCAAGGAGATCGCCGACGAGATCGGCGGCAGTGCGTACGTCGCCGATGCGCGACGGCGTGAAGATGTCGAGCGGGCCGTCGCAGCGGCGGTCGCGGAGTTCGGGCAGCTGGACGGGCTCGTGGACATCGTGGGGATGGCCAAGTACGCCGACCTCCTGGACATCACCGACGAGGACTTCGACTGGTCCTTCGAGATGTCCCTGCGCCACGCCTTCATGTTCTCGCAAGCGGCAGGGCGCGCGATGACTTCGGGTGGCTCGATGGTCTTCGTCGCGAGCGTCAGTGGGATCACCAGTGCACCGCGGCATGCGGCGTACGGAGCGGCGAAGGCAGGCCTGATGTCGTGGGTGCGATCGCTCGCCGTGGAACTCGGGCCGCGCGGCGTGCGCGCCAACGCGGTCGCGCCCGGTGTGGTCTGGACCCCGCGCGTGTCGCAGATCGTCGGCGAGCGAGGCCGAGAGGCGCAGGCGGCGATCGCGCCCCTGAACCGAGTCGCGCTCCCAGCGGACATCGCGTCGGCGATCTTGTTCCTGGCGTCGGATCTGTCGTCCTACGTCACCGGGCAGACGCTCGTCGTGGACGGCGGCGTCGGCGTGAAGTTCCCCTACGGGACACCGTGACCGTGGACCCGGCGCGCTTCCTTCACGGCAACCCGTTCCCGTCAACCAGTCGGGTGCCCTACCCGCGCGCGAAGCCCGGCGACGGACGGGTGTGCGGTGACACCTGGCAGATGGCGACGTTTCCCGTCGGCGTGCGCCTCGAGTTCGTCGGCGATGCGAGCGAGATCGCGATCGCCTACGAGACCAAGACGGCAGACGCGGCGTGGCAACGCTGCGCCTTCGAGCTGTGGCGCGACGGTGAGCTGGTCTCCAGCGCCGACGCGGCGGCCGGTCACGGCGAGGTCCGCCTGGCGTGCGGGACCGGCGGGCGCGCCGTCGTCTACTTCCCCGAACGCGCTCAGCCGCGCATCGATTCGATCGAGCCGCTCGGCGGATCCATCGATCTGCCCCCCGGGCAACCGCGATGGCTCTGCTACGGCGATTCGATCGCCGAGGGATGGAACGCGTCGATGCCGTCGCGCGCCTGGCCGTCGATCGTCGGGCGCGACCACGAGCTCGACCTCCTCAACCTCGGCTACGCCGGTGCGGCGCGCGGTGAGCTTGCCAGCGCGGAGCAGGTCGCGGAACTAGCCGCCGACGTGATCTCGATCAGCTTCGGAACGAACTGCTGGAGCCGTGTGCCGTTCACTACCGGCCTCATGCGCGAGACGCTGCACGCGTTCATCGACGTCGTACGCACCGGGCATCCCGACACCCCGATCGTCGTGCAGTCGATGGTTCTGCGGCCGGACGCGGAAGACTCGGGCAACGGACTCGGCACGACCCACGCCGAGTTGCGCGCCGTGATCGAAGACGTCGCGATGGCGCGCGGCGCGACCGACAAGAAACTCCGCCTGGTGGAAGGGCTGAACATCCTCGACGCGAGCATGCTGGACGACGGCCTGCACCCCAACGATGCCGGGCATCGCGCGATCGCCGCCGCGATGGGCGCGGCGCTGGAAGAGGTGATCGCCTGATGGCGCGCCGGGCACCGGCGGTCGAGCGTGCGATCGCGGTCCTGAACCTGCTGGCGTCCAACCCGAGCCGGCGGTTCACGCTCAGCGAGATCGCCCGCGACCGCTCCATCAACAAGGCAACCCTGCACGCGATCCTCGGCGAGCTGACCTCGGCGGGTTACCTGGTTCGCGACGAGGCCGGCAAGTCTTACGGCCTCGGCCCGGCGCTGATCGCCCTGGGCAACTCGGCGACCGGCACGTATCCGGCCGCGGAGACCGCAACCCCGGAGATGCAGGCGCTCTCCGACGAGCTCGGACTGGATT
>JBKJXT010000126.1:0-4391 GCA_046716205.1 Actinomycetota bacterium | reverse complement strand
GGTGCTCTCCCACGCGGTGCGAACATCGGACGGCGTGCACTGCTTGTCCAGCACCTCTCGGACCGCCGACTGGAACGCGCGGTGCTGCTCGGTGAACGCGAACCTCATCGCGGAAGCCCGAGGACCCCTCGGCGACGATGTTGCGCTGGATCTCGTTGGTGCCGGCATAGATCGGACCGGCGAGTGAGAACAGGAACCCATCGAGCCAGCGGCCGTCGTCGATCGCCGCGGGCGCGCCGGCGCCAAGTTCGCCCGCCGCGCCGGCGATCCCCAGCGCCGTCTGATGGAGATGGATGTCCATCTCCGACCAGAAGAGCTTGTTCAGGCTCGACTCCGATCCGATCGTCGCTCCGTCGGCGAGCCTCGTGACCGTCCAGTGTGTCTGCAGGTTGTACGCCTCGGCCGCGATCCACGCCTTCACCGCCTCATCCCGGAGGCTCCGCGGGGCGAACGGGTTCTTCGCCAGCTCCACCAGGCGCGCGGCGGTCGCGAGGAAACGACCGGGACTGCGCAACAGCAATCCGCGCTCGAAGCCGGCCGTGGACATCGCGACCTTCCAGCCTCCGCCGATCGGGCCGAGGGTGTTGCCCGCGACGGGCACCTCGACGTCGTCGAGGAAGACCTCGGCGAAGCCGGACTCACCGTCGAGCTGCGCGATCGGGCGCACGGTGACGCCCGGCGCGACCATCGGCACCAGTACGAACGTCAATCCCTTGTGCCGCTCTGAGTCGGGGTCGCTGCGGAACAGCCCGAACATCCAGTCGGCGAACGCACCGCGCGAGCACCACGTCTTTTGCCCGTTGAGAACCCAGACGTCGCCGCGTTGCTCGGCGCGTGCGCTGACCCCCGCGAGGTCGCTGCCGACGTCGGGTTCGGACCATCCCTGGCACCACATCTCCTCCGCCACCGCGAACCGGGGCAGCAGGCGCGCCTTCTGCTCCTCGGTGCCGTATTCCATCAGCGTCGGCCCCAGCAGGAACAGCCCGTTCTGCCCGACCCGCCCGGGCGCTCGTGCGCGCCAGTACTCCTCCTCGAAGATGAGCCACGTGTGGAGGTCGAGCCCGCGCCCGCCGTAGGAAACGGGCCACGACACCACGGCCCATCCCGCCGCGTGCAACGTGCGCTCCCAGGCTCGGTGCGCGTCGAATCCGTCGCGCGTGTCGAACGAGGGGAGGGGCTCGCGCGGCACGTTGTCCGCGAGCCACGAGCGAACCTCGTCGCGGAACGCCTGCTGCTGCGGCGTATCGGTCAGGTCCATCGCGCGCCGAGTGTATCTGACGCTCCGTCAGGTCCGGCTGCTCGGATAGGGTGCCGCGGCGAAGGAGGATGGACATGACGGTTCCTGCTCGCATCAGCGTCGTGACCCTCGGCGTGGCCGATGTCGCGCGTTCGCGCGCCTTCTACGAGGCGCTGGGATGGCGCGCCACCACGTCGTCGATGGACCAGATCTGCTGGTTCTCGATGACCGGTTCCTATCTCGGGATCTTCGGTCGCGACGACCTCGCCGCCGATGCGCGGCTGAAGCCCGGTTCGGGGTTCGGCGGCGTGACCCTCGCGATCAACGTCGAGAGTGAGGCAGAGGTCGGTGCCGCGCTCGCGGCTGCCGAGAAAGCGGGCGCGACGATCATCAAGCCGGCCGAGCGTGCGGACTGGGGCGGATACTCCGGCTACTTCGCGGACCTCGACGGCTACCCGTGGGAGGTCGCCCACAACCCACATTTCCCGCTGGATCAGGACGGCCGGGTCAGCATCCCGTGACCGCGCGCTACCATCGCCGCTTCTCGACAGGGGGCCCGTCATGACGCATCGCGTGATCCAATGGTCGACCGGCAACGTGGGGCGCTACGCCCTGCGCGGCATCATCGAGCACCCCGACCTCGAGCTCGCAGGCGTATGGGTGTCGAGCGATGCCAAGGCCGGACGGGATGCAGGCGAGCTGTGCGATCTTGCTCCGACGGGCGTGATCGCGACCAACGACGTTGACGCGCTGCTCGCGCTCGAGGCCGACGCGGTCTGCTACACCGCCACCGCCGACCTGCGCCCCCACGAAGCGACCGAGGACATCTGCCGCATCCTCGAGAGCGGCAAGAACGTGGTCTCGTCATCGCTGGTGTTCCTCGTCTATCCACCGGGCAACGACCCGCCGCTGCTGCAGCGGTTCGAGGACGCATGCGCGAAAGGAGGCGTGTCGTTCCTGACCTCCGGCATCGACCCAGGGTTCGCGAACGACGTGCTGCCGTTGATCCTTAGCGGCGTGTGCGAACGGATAGATCGCGTGCGCGTGCAGGAGGTCCTCAACTACGCGACCTACGATCAGCCGGAGGTCCTGTTCACTACGATGGGATTCGCGCAGCCCCTGGATGCGATGCCCATCCTGCTGATGCCCGGCGTGTTGACGCTCGCGTGGGGCGGCGTCGTGCGCGCCATCGCGGCGGGGCTCGGCGTCGAGCTCGACGGGATCGAGGAATGGCACGAACGTCGCCCGGCGCCGGATGACTTCGTCGTTCCCAGCGGGCCGGTGCCCGCGGGCACGACCGCCGCGATGCGTTTCGAGATCCGCGGGATGGTGGGCGGTGAGGCGCGCATCGTGGTCGAGCACGTGACGCGCCTGCGCGACGACCTCGCGCCGGACTGGCCCGCGCCGCCGGGTGTCGGCGGCTACCGGGTGATGATCGAGGGCGCGCCGAACATCACGTGCGAGCTGACACTGGCCGGTGACGCGGGCGACGAGAATTCCGGCGGGCTCATCGTGACCGCGATGCGTCTGGTCAACGCGATCCCCGCGGTGTGCGATGCGCGCCCGGGCTTGCTGAGCGCGTTCGACCTTCCGATCGTTACCGGCCGCGGCCTGATGCGATAGCGCACCGTCCTAGGAGCCCGCTGCCGTGCGCATCATCACGTGGAACGTCAACTCGATCAAGGCCCGCCTGCCGCGCGTGCTCGCTCTCCTCGAGCGCGAACAGCCCGACATCGTCTGTCTCCAGGAGGTCAAGACGACCGAGGAGATGTTTCCGCGCATGGAGCTGCAGGCGGCGGGATACGAGGCCATCGTGCACGGGCAGCAGCCCTACAACGGGGTCGCGATCCTCACGCGCGGGGATGCCCAGGAGATCACGCGAGACTTCGACGGGAACCCGCTGCCAGAAGAGGCGCGCCTGGTCGTCGCGCGTGTCGGCGACCTCACCGTCGCGAGCGCGTATGTGATCAACGGGCGCTCGACCGGTGACCCGATGTACAAGGCGAAGCTCGTGTGGCTGCGGTCGCTGCGGGAGTGGATCGGCGCGACGTTCACGCCGTCGGACCGGTTCGTGATCGCCGGAGACTTCAACCTCTGCCCCGACGAGCGCGACCTGTGGGATCCCATCGGGTGGCAGGGACACTGTCATTTCACCGCACCGGAGCGCGAAGAGATCGCGGCTTGGAAAGCGTGGGGTCTCGTCGACCTCTTCCGGATCCACACCGCCGACGCCGGGCACTACAGCTGGTGGGACTACCGCGCCGGCGCGTTCCACAAGCGTGAAGGCCTGCGCATCGACCTGATGCTCGCGACGCAGGCGGTGGCCGAGCGCTGCACCGAGGTTCGCATCGATCGCAACGAACGCCGTCCCACAGCGGGGGAGGGCGCGCCGTCTGATCACGCGCCGGTCATCGCGACGTTCGACTAACGCCTCCCGCATCAGTTGCTATCTGACGGTCCGTCAGAAACAATGCCTCACATGACCGACGCGCCTCCGCTCGCGATCGACGGCTGGTTCACGACCGGCGCGACGCCCTCGTTGATCGGGACGCGATGCGGCGCGTGCGGGACCTATCACTTCCCACCGGAGCGCTTCGCGTGTCGTAACCCGGCGTGCGGCGCGCAGACGCTCGAAGACGTTCCGCTCTCGCGTCGCGGCACCGTCTGGTCCTACGCCGTCAACCACTACGCGCCGCCGGAACCGGGTCCGCAGCAGGTTCCCTACACCGTTGCCGCGGTCCACCTGTCGACCGAGCAGATCGTCGTCTTGGGCATCGTGAGCGGCGACGCCGAGCCGACCGTCGGCGGAGAAGCCGAGATCACCGTCGAGCCGCTGCCGGACGGCGCGCTCGTGTGGAAATGGTGCCCGGTATGAGCCACGACGTTGCGGTGCTCGGTGTGGGGATGCATCCCTGGGGCAAATGGGGGCGCTCGTTCGTGGAGTACGGCGTCACCGCGGCGCGCGCAGCGATGAGCGATGCCGGGGTCGACTGGCGTGACGTCGGGTTCGTCGCCGCCGGCGAGACGGTCCGCAACGGATACCTCGGCTACGTCGCCGCGTCCTCCATCGCGCAGGCGCTCGGCTGGAACGGCGCGCGCCTCTCGACGTCCTACGCCGTCAACCACTACGCGCCGCCGGAACCGGGTCCGCAGC
>JBKJXT010000125.1:0-5615 GCA_046716205.1 Actinomycetota bacterium | reverse complement strand
CGAGTTCTACGGGATGCGCGACTACGTCCCCGGCGACGACCCACGTCGCATCGTGTGGCGCGCGACCGCGCGCACCGGGAAGGTGATGGTGCGTGAGGCGGAGCAAGGCATCACCGACCGCGTGACGATCATCCTCGACACCGACGCGCGAGCACATTCCCCCGGCGAGCCCAGCGAGACCTTCGAGACCGCGGTGCGCGCCGTCGCATCGCTGGCGAAGTTGCACCTGCGGGACGGCTTCGTCGTCTCGATCGAGGGTTCGGGCGCGCCGATCGCCCGCGGACTTCGAGGGCAGCGCCTGTTAGTGAAGATGCTCGACGACATGGCGCGCGTTCATCTGGGTAAGGAAGGTCTCGGCGCGACGTTGCAACGGATGATCACCGACCCGCGGCGCGACGCGCACAACATCCTCGTCGCGCCCACGCTCGATCACAAGGCGGCGGCGATGTTGAAGCTGCTGCTCGACCGTGGCGGGTCGCTGACGTTCGTGCACGTTCGCACCGAAGACACCGACGCGGCGTCGTCGCAGCGCGCGGCCGCGCTGGGATGCGAGGTCGTCGAGCTGCGTCCCGGGATGGCGCTAGAGACGGTGTTCCGCCGGGGCACGGGCGCGGGGATCCGCCGATGAGCGTCCAGGCGCCCGAACGCCCGCCGGTCGTCACGCCCGTCGTCGAGGCGGTCGTGGTCGATCACGCGCCTGCGGTGGTGCGGACGTGTTTGGCCGCGTTGTTGTCGACCGCGGGTGCCGCGTGGATGGCGGCGGGTCTGTTCAAAGGAGCGTTCCCGCGCATCGTCGGGGTGGCCGGGGCCGTGCTGGGCGCTTCGATGATCGCGCTGTCCTATCGGTCGCGCCGACCGTCGCTCGTGCAGTACCTGGTGGCGCCGGCGGCCGCGCTGCTGGGCGCGCTGCTGGTACTGCCGGACGCACGCGGCGGCGCCGACCTGACCTCGCTGGTGGGTGAGGCGTTACGCGGCGGCGGGCTCGCACAACCCCCGCTGCCCTTCGATCCGGGGTGGAAGTTCGTCCTGGTCGTGTTGACCTCGTTGCTGGCCGCTGCTGCGGCCTCGGTCGGGATCGCGCTGGCGCGCCCGAAACTCGCGGTCGCGATGCCGGTGCCGGTGGTGCTCGGCGGTGCGCTGCTCGCGCCGCCCGGCGGCGAGACGACAGCCGCAGCGATCGCGGTCGGCTTCCTGCTCGCCGCCCTCGGCGTGTCCTACGGCTCCGAGCTCGAAGCGTCCGGGGACACCTCCGCCGGGTTCGAGCGCAAGCGGCTCGTACGCGGTGCCGTGCTGCTGGTGATGCTCACCGTCGCGATCGTCGGGCTCGGACGCGCACGCTTCTTGTTCCCGACGACGACCAAGGAGCGCATCGTCCCGGCGCAGCGACCGACGGCCTCGCAGGTGCTGCCCGACCGCGTGCTGTTCGAGGTTGCCTCGCGCGATCCGGGGCCGTGGCGGCTGGGCGTGCTGGACGGATACGACGGACGAGCGTGGCTGCTGCCGTCCTACGAACCGTCGCGCTTGCGGGACATCGCCGGCGATGGATCGCTGAACCTCGCGCCGCAGACGATCCGGACCGATCGCGAGACCGTCGAGACGACGTTCACGATCGGCGCGCTGGAAGGACACGTCCTGCCGGTGAGCGCGGGGGCGCTGTCGGTCGGCAACCTCGGCGCGCGGGCGCAGCTCGATCCACAGACGCAGTCGCTGCGGCTGCCAGAGCGCCGGTTGCGGGCCGGGTTCCGCTACACCGTGGTTGCTTCCGCCCGACCTTCGGGACGCGAGCTGTCCGAGGCACCGGCGCCGCCGGCATGGGCAGAGACCTACCTCGCGGCACCCGTCGCGCCGAACGAGGTCGTGACGCTGCTGGCGAAGGCGCCGCGCAACGCGTGGGACCGGCTGCAATTCGTGCGCGCGGCGCTGTACGCGAAGGTGATCGCGGCCGGCGCAGGCCACCCCGCGGAGGTGCCGCCCGAGCGTGTTGTCCAGCTGTTGAACGGCACGGAGGCGACGCCGTACGAGATCACCGCGGCCGAGACCTTGATCGCGCGGTGGGCCGGGGTTCCGGCGCGCATCGGCTACGGCTTCTACGCCGGGGATCGCAGCGCGGACGCTGCGCTCGCCACCGTGCGTCCGCGCCACGGTGCGACGTGGCTCGAGGCTTACTTCGAGGGCTACGGTTGGGTCGCGGTCGTCGGGGTGCCGCCGCGCGCACGCTCGAGCTTGTCGGAGGCACAAAAGAACCCGAACCAGAACGTCCAAGCGAGTGAGGAGCTCGCGCTGACCGTGCACATCCCGATCCGCTTGCAGACCGTCAAGCAGCTGTACGTGACGGTGCGCTATTGGGTGCAGATAGCGGTGCTCGCGCTGGCGATCCTGTTGCTGCTGTGGTGGTCGTTCCCCGGCGTGCTGAAGATGGTGCGGCGCGCGAAACGAGCGCGGTGGGCGCGCGTGGGCGCGCGCGAGCGCATCGCGGTCGCGTACGCAGAGCTGCGCGATGCGGCGGCCGACCTCGGGATCGGCGCGACCGCCGCGTCGCCGTTGCGGTTCTGCGAGGCGCTCATGCCGGATGAGGAGCACACCGAGCTCGCGTGGCTCGCGACGCGGGCGCTGTGGGGAGACTTGCAACGCGACGCGCGCGATGAGGACGCCGACCTCGCCGAGGAGATGGCGCGCTCGGTCCGAGCGCGCCTGGTGCGCGCACATCCGGTCGCGACGCGCCTGGTGGCGTTCGGCGCGCGGACGTCGCTGCGGGATCCGTATTCGACCGAGATGCCGAACATCTGGCCGCGCCTGCTGGCCTCGCGAACGCGTGCGGTCGCGGTGTCGATGGCGCTGGCGGTCGCGGTGTCGTGCGGGTCCGGGTCGCCGGATCCGACGCGCGTCAATGCGCTCCCGGCCCGGCTGGTGCCCCCCACGCTCGGGACGCTGGTGTTCAAGCGCGAGCGGCGCGCCGAACGCGCCTACGCGTTGGCCGGCGACGCGTCGCTTGTTACCGACGGTCGCGTCTTCAGCGTGCGCGACGGCACGACGATCCAGGCCTCGGTGCAGGCGTCGGCGTTCAAGCCCGAGTTCAACGCGCTCGATCACGACATCCGCGAGGGGGTCCTGAACTCGCTCGGAGGCGGTCGGTTCCGGCTCCGGAGGCTGGGCGAGGAGCGCGTGTACGTACGTGACCTGCCCGAGCAGCGCCTGCTGCTGTGGTTCACCCCCGACGGCGGCGCGCTGCTGCTGATGGACGCGCGCCGGGCGTTCTCGGCCGCCGACGATACATTCGAGTCGATCCTGCGCTACGTTCGTGGGGAACCACCGACCCGGAGCGGCCCGCCGCCGATCATCATCGACCCTCGCCGAGGAGCGCAGCTGTGAGAAGAGGAGCCGGCATCGCAGCGCTGGCACTGCTGCTCGCCGCGTGCGCGCCGGGCTCGGGGATCGAGATCGGCAGCAAGGACGTCCCGGTCGACATCGTGCTCGGCGACCAGCGTCCGCCGGTGCGCGCGCTTCCACCCGGGGCGGGGCCGGTCACGGGCTTCCCCGGGTTCATCGCGCCTCCGGTGCCGCGGCCGGATCCGGGCGCGCCCCCACCGCCGGCGCCGCCACCGCAGGAGTGTCCGCTGGCGAGCCCGTTCGACGCGGCGAAGCTTGTGGCGCGCAAGGCCGCGCCGGCGGCGCCGGTGCCGGCGGCCTACCTCTATCGCAACGCCGGGACGCTCAAGATCGGCGAGGGAGCGGCGACGGCCTACCCGCCGGAGCAGACGCGAACGGTGAACAACGTTCGCGTCGTCAACGCGGGCACCTACGAGTTCGACGTTGCGGTGCTGCTCGCCGGAACGACGACCACGACCACCTACCACGTGATCAACGCCGGCGACACGCCCGACCGCGGCATCTACATCGTGGGGATCGTGACGCTGTATCCCGACGGCGACACGCAGGCGTGGTCGCCGGACCCCGACCAGCCGCTGCTGCTGATGCCGTTCCCCCCGCCCGAGTATGGGAGCAACCTCGAAGACGAGCTCGACCGTCAGCGCGGCGCGGAGTACCGCTCGGCCGGAACGGATCCGCTGTCGCAGACCACGATGGCGCTGCAGGCGCAGATCGAAGGCAAAGAGAGGGCGAACGCGTGCGGTGAATGGGTCGACGCGTATTCGGTGAGGGTGATCTCGGGCAAGATCGTCGGACCGACGCAGAACGTCGACTTCAGCGGGACCTATCTGATCGCGCCGCAGTACGGGGCGCTGGTGGTGCAGGACAACCTGACGTTCACCGGAACCCAGAACGACGAGCCGTTCGAGAGCCGGAACCGGGCGACGATCAACCGGGTGCCGGTGGAGCCTCGTTAGGCCTCGCCTGTGGTTCTTCCTCGAGTCGCAGCACCAGTTCCTCGATCTCTTCGTCGCGGGCAGCCGCGAAGCCACGCTCGCGCTCGATGAGCTCGAAGCCGGTGCGCTGCAGGACGCGCACCGATGCGTGATTGTCGTACGCGGCGCATGCGAACAGCGGCCTGGTCGGGATCTGCTGCACGAACAGCGCCACGGCGGCGGTCGCGATGCCTCTGCCCCAATGTGCGCGATCGATCCAGTAGCCGATCTCGCGCCGGCCGAGACGGTCGAAACAGACGACGTTCCCCACGAAGTCTCCATCGACGACGATCGCCTTCTTGACGACGGATGCCTGGGCGAGGATCTTCCGCCACTTGGCAGTGAAGGTTTCGAGGTCGCCCGGATCCTTTGGGGTGAAGGCGGCCATATGGATGCCTTCGGGATCGCGTTGCTGCTCGAACAGGATCGGGAGATCGGCCTCGGTGATGTCGCGTAGATCGATCTCTGGTCGCTTCTGCGGAACGCGCTCGATGCAGCAGCGCGCAGGGAGCGTCGCTTCGTCGATCGCGGTGACGGCGCAGATGATGACGGCGCTATGTTGTTCTGCGACTTTAAGAAGATCGTCGATCGCGGTGTTCGCGTAGCGATCGTGGGAGTCCCGGACCTCGGTGCGTTTGCCGAACAGGGCGTCGGCCTCGTCGAAGAACAGGATCGCGCCGCTTCGTTCGGCTGCGTCAAAGAGCCGGGCCAGGTTCTTCTCGGTCTCGCCGACGTACTTGCCGAGAACGCGTTGTAATCGCTTTCCGAGCTGCTTCGCGATGCGTTCCGCTTCACGAGCGCGATCGAGGATACGGTCGCTGACGACGATGATGAGGCGCGCGTCCTTATCGCTGTCGGTCATCCTCAGCTTCCGGGTGGGCATCCTGTCGATGCAGATTGTAGAGCAGCGCCTTCGGCTCTCCGATCGGGAAGAACATCTAATTACTCACGAACGTCGCATCGGCGGGCGTTGTTGTCGGTGGGGAGTGCTTCAATCTGCGTCATGGTGTCGCGTGTTGGAACTCTGGTCGCGCAGCTGCGCTCGTTGGTCGCCGAGCTCGATGCGTCGGTGCTGAGCGGTCCACAGGCCGCCGAGCTCGTCGGGGTGTTCAGCGAAGGCGAGCGGCTGATGGTCGCGGGGCGCACGCTGGCGGCGGGACGTGTCGCCACGACGCGGGTGTGGCGGGAGTCGGGACATCGCACCCCGGCCACCTGGCTCGCCTCGGTGACCAAGGGCGGGTTGCGCGATGCGAT
>JBKJXT010000124.1:0-2876 GCA_046716205.1 Actinomycetota bacterium | reverse complement strand
TATTTATGTTGGTGGGTGCATCAAGGCATCGTCTAAGCTTCGCGGATCCGATGGCGGAGGACCCTGCGCGCAACGCTAAGACCGGGAATGCGCTGATCGACGCGCTCCCCGGTAGTGATCGAACCCGGATATCGGACGCATCCGAGGAGGTCACCCTCAGGATGCGTGACACCCTCTTCACCCCCGGGTCCTTCGTCCGCGATGTCTACTTCCCTCTCAGCGGCACCATCGTGTCGATCATCACGGTGCTCTCGGATGGGGTCGGGGTCGAGATGGCGACGATCGGCCGCGAAGGGACGACCGGCGCGAACGTGTTCCTGGGGGATGCTCGCGTAACCAACATCCGCGCGGTCTGTCAGGTTCCCGGCGCGGCGATGCGCATCTCAGCGGATGTCTTCCGCGAAGAGTCCCAACACGGTCCCTTCCTCGAAGTCATGCAGCGATACACGTTGACCCTTCTGAATCAGGCGGCGCAGCTGGTCGCATGCAACAGGCTCCATTCGACCGAAGAACGTTGCGCCCGGTGGTTGTTGACCACCCATGACCGCATGGCCTCCGACACCTTCCCGATGACCCAGGAGTTCCTTTCGGAGATGCTGGGAGTGCGGAGGCCGTCGGTGACCATCGTGGCAGCCACGCTGCAGCGAGCAGGGCTCATCAGTTATTCGCGCGGGATCATCACGATCACCGACCGCGAGGGTCTCGAGCGTGCGTCGTGTGAGTGCTATGGGGTCTTCCGCGACGAGTTCCTCCGGCTGATAGAGGGATAGCACAAGGGCCATCCACCGCCTCTCTGTTTGCCACCGTACCGACAGGACGTTCGCCGGTGAAGTAATCACCACCCATGAGCGAACGCACGGGCAACGTACTTCTCGATGCTCTCCCGGACGAGGACCGAGAGAGGCTGTGCGCCGCTATGACGAGCACCCGGCTCGACATGAAGACGATCATCTTCGAACCCTCCGAGAGGGTCACCACCATCCACTTCCCGACGAAGGGTGTTATCTCTTTGGTCACGATCCTCAAGTCGGGAGCCGGCGTCGAGATGGCGACCGTCGGCCGTGAGGGGATGGTCGGCGTCTCGGTCTTCCTCGGGGATTTCCAGGCGTCCAACCTCCGTGCGATCGTTCAGGTCGGTGGCTCGTCATTGCGGATGGATGCCCGCGACTTCCAAGAGGAGTCGCGGAAAGCCGGACCGTTCCGCGACATGCTGCAGGCCTACACGCAGGCATTGCTGACCCAAGCAGCGCAGGAGATCGCCTGCAACCGCATGCATGCGACCGAGGAGCGGTGCGCCCGCTGGCTGCTGACCACACGTGACCGGGTCGACGGCGACGAGTTCCCGATCACGCAGGAGTTCCTCGCGGAGATGCTCGGTGTTCGTCGCGCATCGGTCACCGTCGCCGCGGGCGCGCTCCAGAGGGCCGGATTCATCCGGTACATGCGGGGATCGGTCGAGGTCCTCGACCGCATGGGGTTGGAGGGTGCCTCGTGCGAATGCTACGGAGTCATCCGAACCGAGTACGAACGCCTGTTGCCCTCGCCCTTCTAACGGCCGACCGGCGTCACTCAGGCGCAGACGCGCGTTTGTAGATGCCCTTGCGCGTGCGCACGAGGAGCTTCATCGAGACCAGCTCACGCCGCAGCCACGCCACATCGTCGTGCGCGCGTCGGAGGATCTCGTTCACTTCGCGCTCGGGATACGTCCGCGCCGGCTCGAAGCCTTTGACGAGCTCGCGTAGGACCTCCTCGCGCTTGCCGCGCCGCTCCGGGATCTTGGTGAGCTTCCCCTCCGGGGTGAGGAACGGCGCGACGGTCTTCGCGCGTGCCGAGCGCGGCTTACGATTCGAGTGTTGCTCGAGCCAGGCCACCAGATCGATCTTCTTCACGCGCCACTCGCGCCCGATCCGGTAGGCGGGGATCTCCCCCGCCTGCAGCTTGCGCTGCACAACCTGGTGGTTGAGCCGGAGCACGTCGGCCACCTCGTTCGCGGTCAGCAGGTTCAGGTCATCATCCATAGTGGAACGGACGATAGCGTACTTGACCGTATCTTGCCGTACTTACAGCTCGCGCACGCCGGCCAGGTACCGCTGCCCCAGCTCCCGGTAGGCCTGGGGATTCACCTTCACCCAGATCTCGGCCGGCGTCCCCGGCAGCGGCCCCTTCACCTTTGCTGGAACGCCAACGACGAGGGTGTCATCGGGGATCTGCATCCCCGGGGGCACGACCGCGCCGGCTCCGACCATCGCGCGAGCGCCCACGTGCGCCCCGTCGAGCACCGTCGCCCCGTTGGCGACCAGCGCCTCCTGGCCCAGCGTCGCGCCGTGGATCACGCATAGATGCCCCACGGTCGCGCCGGGTCCGATCTCGAGCACGTGGCCGGGCGGGCCGTGCAGCACCGAGTTGTCTTGGATGTTTGCGCCGGCGCGCACGATCACCGGCGCGTAGTCGGCGCGCAGCACGGCGCCGTACCAGATGCTCGCACCCTCCTCGACGATCACGTCGCCGATCAACGTCGCGGTGGCCGCAACGAAGGCGGTTGCGGCGATCTGCGGGCGCTTCCCTTCGATCTCGAACAACGGCATGGAGGTCCTCCTCGGATGGCGTCGGTCACGCCGGAGGGCGAACTCTATGCCGTGCGCGTGTCGCTGCGCGCCGGACGCAGCATCTCTCCGACGCTACCCGAGAGACCAAACGACGGAGCCGCAGCCCCGAAGCTGCGGCTCCATCTCCTTGCAGGTTGCCTTACTTCCGCGCTTTGACCTCTTCGGTCAGCTTCGGGACGACCTTCAGGGCGTCGCCGACGACACCGAGATCGGCGAGCGAGAAGATCGGCGCCTCGGCGTCCTTGTTGATCGCGATGATGCGGTCGGAGG
>JBKJXT010000123.1:0-2650 GCA_046716205.1 Actinomycetota bacterium | reverse complement strand
GCGTGAAGACGAGCTGCGCGATGACGTCCGCGCCGCCGAGGCTCTCGGTGAGGCCGGCGAGCGGGTGGATCGCGAAGGTCGCCACGACCGCAAGGGTGCTGAGGTGGCGCTTGATGCTGATGACGCGGCCGACGACGGTGACATCGAAGCTGTCCGGGATCAGCGCGCCGATCTTCGCGGCGATGGTCGCGATGTCGTCGCCGAACTCCACGGTGTAGGAGTACGTGCCGGCGCCCGCGATCGTCAGCGACCACACCTCGTCGATCGCCGGGAAGCCGCCGAGGCTCACCGTGGTGAAGCCGTTCTCGGTCTTGACCGTCGCGATCCCACGCGTGTCCGGCGAGATGGACAGCGACGCGTAGAACGCCGAGGCGTGCTCGACCACGAAGGACGAGCCGTCCGCGGTCGCCGTGTACCCGTCGTTGCCGTCGATCTCGTTGGCGAGGCCCGCGGCGATGTCGGCGAGGTCGTCGCCCGCCAGCACCGTGTACGAGTAGGTGTCGTCGCCCATCCGTGCGGTCCACACCTCGCCGGTGGCCGGCGTGCCCGTCAGCTGGAAGCGGGCGCGGTTGGTCGACACGCGGACCTGAACCTCCTCGGCGCGGCCGAAGTTTGCGGCCGGGTCGAAGTTACGGTCGGCGTCGTTGGTGAGCGTCGGCCTGGGCAGGATGTTCACGACCACGTCGGTGGTGGGCTTGCCCGTGAGCACGACCTGGTAGGTGTCGGTGACCTCCGAGTACGTCGGGAACTCGGTCATCGACTGCTCGATGCGGAACTTGCTGGTCTCGTCGATCCCCGTCCAGCCCTGCCCGATGACGAAGTCGCCTGCGCCCTCGTCCCAGGCCGCGATGGTGAACGTCTTGGTCTCCGGGTCGTAGGCCTCGATGCGCGCCGTCTGGCCCTTGCCCGCGCCCCCGATCACCGTGATCAGCTTGTGCCGCAGCGAGATCGCAAGCGGGTTGGTCAGGTGCCGTTGTGCCGAGATGATCAGCTCGTAGCTCTGGCCCGGCGCCACGCCCAGGAAGTCGTTCTCCGCGAACGTGTTCGCGAAGCCCTGGAAGGTGGTGGCGTCCCAGATGATGTGCGAGCCGACCCTCAGGACGTAGTCGCCGTCCTGGTTGAAGGTGCATTCGTAGAATGGATCCTGGCTCGTGAAGCTGCCCGGGTCCTGGCCGGCGCGCAGCACGCAGGAGGCCTCATCCTCGCCGACCTGAGCCGCGTCGGGCGCGTGGAACACGGCGTCGCCGGGACGCTTCAGCTCGAAGCCGACGCGCGCGGTGAAGCCGAGCTGGTCGTAGATCACGAAGTAGTCGCGCAGCCATGGGTAGATGAGCGCGAGGTACTCGTAGCCGGGCGCGATGATCGGCACGGAGATGCTGCCGCGCACCAGCGAGGCCTTGTCGACGTCGAACAGGACCTTGACGATGCCGCCGCCGCGCTTGACCTGGAAGGTGAACGGATCGTCGGTGCCCGCGCGATCTGCGACGCGGATGCCGTCGGTGCCTACCTTGCTCGCGTCGTAGAGCGACGATGCGTCGATCAGGGCGACGAGGCCCTCGACGATCGTTTCCAGGGTGCGCTCGGAGGCCGGGAGGCCACTTGGCACGTTGTAGATGAAGGGCACCGCGTCGATGAACACCGTCCAGCGCTCGCCGGCCACGAAGGCGCCCTCGAGCTGGACCGAGACGTTGGTGAAGTGGGCGTGGCCGGTCGCCGACTCGGTGATAAGTCCCGGCGCCGCGACGAAGGCGGTGGTCGTGTTGGACGAGGCGAACGGACGGAACTGCTTGACGGGCGCGATCGCGAGCGGCACGCCGGAGTTCAGTCCGAGCGTGAGGTGGCCGGCGATCGGAGCGACTGCCGCCTCGTAGCCTTCGGCCGTCAACAGCGCCACGAACGCGGCGATGATGTCGGCCAGCGACTCCGTGCCCGTCCCCGTGACCACGTACGGGTCGTCGGAGCCGATGACCACGGTCCAGGTCTCGCCGTTCTGCGCGGGCGCGCCCGGCACGACGGGCATGAAGTGGATGTCGTGCAGCCACATCGGCTTGAGCGTGCCGGAGATCGTGGCAACGGCTGCCGACGGCGCGCGGGTGATCGGGACCGCCGGCGTGAAGTTCGCGCCGTCGATCTTGGTGAGGTAGATCGCCGCGCCGCTCACGAACGCGGTCCACCCGGTCTGCGCGTCGGCGCCGGTCGCGAGCGTCGAGGCGACGCCGGTCGCGTCCGACGCGTCGGCGCCCGGCGTCGTGGAGGCCAGCGTGGTCGCGCCCGAGGTGAGGCTCCAGGTGTCGCCGGCGTTGACGTTGCCGGTCAGCGTGACCTTGTGCGTGGTCGCCGCGGCAACCGACGCGCTGCCGTTGGGCGTGATGCTGCGGGCCGACAGCGTGAACGAGCCGCCGGCGTCGCGCGTGGCCAGCACCTTGTTGCCGAAGGCGACCGCATCGAACACAGAGGTGTTGAGCCCGGTCGCCAGCCCGGTCGCAACCGCGTCGGCCACGCCACTGTTCGACGACACGACGTTGCTGCCTGTCGCAGCGGTGCCTGCGCTCGGCGTGAGGGTGACGCTCCAGATGTCGCTGGCGACGATCGGCCCGGTGAGCGTGATCGCGATCGCGTCCTTGAGCGCGCCGGCCACGCCGTCGGGGGT
>JBKJXT010000122.1:0-4145 GCA_046716205.1 Actinomycetota bacterium | reverse complement strand
GTAGGCGGCGGCGCGCAGGTTCTGCAGCACGGTGAGATCCGGGAACACCGGGCGCGCGCCGGAGACGAACGAGAGCCCAGCCGTCACCTCGATCCTCGAGCTCGTGCCCACGCTCGCCGACCGCCGCGACCGGCGCGCCGGTGTCCTCTCAGGCGGCGAGCAGCGCTTGCTCGCCGTTGCGCAGTCGATGTTCCGGCGTCCAGCGGTCTTGCTGGCCGACGAGCTCACGCTGGGGCTCGACCACGACTCGCGCCTGGCGGTCATGGATCTGCTGCAGGGCCTCGCCAAGCAAGGCGTCGCGGTGGTTGCCGTCGATCACGACCTGCCGTCGCTGCTGCCTCGCGCGGATCGGGTGGCGCTCGTCGCCGACGGCGTGGTCACGATGCACGACGACCCGGTCGAGATCCTGCGACGGCGCACGGATCTGCTGCCGGCAACCTTCCTGGCGGGGGTGGAGTGATGGCGGGCGGCCTGTCGGTGAAAGATGTTTCGGTTTCCTTCGGCGGGCACCGGATCCTCGACGGTGTGACGCTCGACATCGAACCGGGCCGGATCGTGTGCGTCGTCGGTCCTAACGGCGCCGGGAAGTCGACGCTGCTGGACGCCATCTGCGAGATCGTCCCACACGGCGGCACCGTGGTCGTCGGAGACGGCGCGGCGAACGGGATCGGACGCGCGTTCCAGGGCTCTCCACTGCCGGCGACGTTGACGGTTGCCGAATGCGCGGCCGTGGTGACCGGCTCGCGCGCCAAGGCGATGGAGCTGCTGGGACGGTTCGGGCTCGTGCCGCACGCTTCGTCGTTCGTGTCCGAGCTCTCGACCGGCATGAAGCGCATCCTCGACATCGCCGTCGCGACCGCACACACGCCGCGCCTGCTGATCCTGGACGAGCCGTCGTCCGGGCTCGCGATCGCCGAGGTCGAGAAGCTGGCCGATCTCATCAGGCGATGGCGCGACGCGACGGGGGCGGCCGTGCTGATCGTCGAGCACGACGCTGCGTTGGTGCAAGCCGTCGCCGACGAGGTCATCGTCCTGAACGACGGCCGCGTGCAGGCGCACGGACAAGCGTCGATGATGCTCGACGAGCGCCGGACCGGACAGGTGCGCCTGATGCACCCCGACGACCCGCTCTTCAGGGAGGCACTGGTGCAGATCGCGGCGAAGGCCAACCCGGCGGCACCGCTGCCAAAGCGCGAGCTGTCGAGCTGGACGATCCTTCGCCTGGGCCTGCGCGAGTTCGCGGCCGGCATGTCCTCGGTGCTGATCCTCGGCGTGCTGAACCGAGTGCTCAAGGTCGAGCTCGGCATCTCCCTGACCGCGATCGCACCGATCCTCGCATCGCTGAACCTGGCGGCACCGCTGGCGCTCGGGGTCGGTCATCGCTCGGATACGCGTCCGATCTTCGGGTATCGGCGCATCCCCTACATCATCGGCGGTGCGATCGTCGCGGGCGCAGCGGTCGCTGCGTCGCCGCACGTCGCCGGACAGCTCGCCGGCGGGCTGACGGCCGGCGCGGTCCTCACCTCGCTCGCGTTGTTCATCGTGATGGGCGTCGGGATGTACGGAGCGGGAACGGTGTTCTTCGCGCTGATCGCGGACCGCGCGCCCGAGTCCGAGCGCGGGCACGCCGCGTCACTGGTCTATCTCGAGCTGATCGCTGGCGTCTTCGCGGGCGTGTTGCTGACGAGCACCTTGGTCGAGCGGGACGTGAAGGACGCGAACGACCTGTCGTTGCTATTCATCATCGTCGGCGCGCTGGTGGTGGCGCTCACCACGCTGGCGGTGTGGGGACAGGAGCGCAAGCTCCCGCCCGAAGCGCACATCAAGGCGACCGCGGAGCACATCACGTTCCGGCGCGCGATCCGCGACGTTGCGTCGATCAGCCAGGCGCGCATCTTCTTCGTGTTCATGGTCGCGGCGACCATCTTCTTGTTCCTGCAACAAGCGGTGCTGGAGCCGTACGGCGGCGAGGTGCTCGGCATGGACGTGCGCCAGACCGCAGCGTTCAACGCGATGATGACGCTGGGCATCCTCGCCGGCATCGTCGGCGGTGGACGTCCCTGGGCCGACCAGTTCGGCCCGATCCGCGTCGCGCGATGGGGGATCATCACCTCGGCGGGTGCGTTCGCGTTGCTTGCGTGGGGGGCGGCGATCGGCTCGGCGCCCGCGTCGTGGGTGACGCTCTTCCTGATCGGGTTGGGCAACGGCTTGTTCAGCGTTGCCGGCCTGTCGCTGATGATGGGGATGGCGCGCGGCGCGTACACCGCGCTGTTCATGGGCGCGTGGACCGTCGCGCATGCGCTCGCGGAAGGGATCGCGACGGCGAGCGGTGGCGTCGTCTACGAGCTGGTGGCGAAGGTCACCGGGATCTCCAACGCCTACGCGACCGTCTTCCTGATCCAAGCCGTTGGGCTCGCGCTGTGCGTGCCCCTGCTGATGCGGGTGAGCATGAAGGACTTCCGCGCCCAAACCGACGCGTTGATCGACAAACAGGTCTGAGGGTCCCGATGCGCCCCGTTCCGCACGGCGGACCCGGTGCGGGGGGGAAGGAATCCTCGCCGCGACCGTCGAAACGACACCCAAGGACCTTTCCATAGAAGGAGTCGCACGATGATCCGCCGGATGCTTGGGATGCTCGCGGTGATCGCCATCGGACTGAGCGGCGCGACCGCCTCCGCGCACAGGGACTACACCAGCGACGGCAACCGCGGAACAGGCACGGACAACAACAACATCAAGCGCTGCGACACCTACTACCGCGCCGGTCATGCCAAGGACGCGCAGGGCGACCCCGACCGCAAGGACATGAACGGCGACGGGATCCCCGACGCGAACCCCGCATTCGACCCGGACACCGGGCACAGCGAAGACCATGTCGACTCGAACGACGAGGGTGACGTCGGGCGGCGCCTCCAGAAGGAAGGCGTTCCCGTCGGCGCGGACAGCGGTGTGTACGTGCATAGCCACACCGGTCACTACGTCGTGCGTCACGACGCCTTCTACGTCGAAGTCATCGGCGGCGGCGGCTACAACCGCGGCGGCAACCAGGGCGGTGTCGTGCAGGGAGAGGTCGACCCGGGCTCCGGCGCGCCCGACGCGGACTTCAACGTCGGAACCTTCGCGGGCACCAACGGCGACATGCACTCCGAGCACGTCTGCGTCGCGGCCGCCGGCCAGGACCAGATCGGCAGCGAGGGCGAGCAGCCCTAAGCGAGCACGAACAGCGGGAGCTTGCGTCCGTCGGGGAGGTTTTCCCATGTGACGCGTACCGCCGCGTCGCACGCGATCGTGCCGTCGCCCACGATGTTGGTAAGCACGACCGGCCCTTCCTCCAGGCGCACCATCGCCACCACATAGGGCGGCTCGAAGGCCGGATGCGGCGCGCGATGCACCTCGGTGTAGGAGAAGATCGTTCCGCGCCCGCTCGCTTCCACGAAACCCGGATCCGGCGCGCCACAGCCGGTGCAGATGTTGCGCGGGTAATGCTGGTGATGGCCGCACGACTCGCATCGCTGCACCAGGAAGCGTCGTTCGCGCGTGGCGTCCCACCACGGCTGGGTCATGTGGTCGGGCTCTGAGATGGGGCGCGCCTGACTCATCGGTCCACCCCCAGGATCACGGTGCCGTGTGTGGAAAGGATGCCGCCGGTGCCGTGGCACAGCGCCGTTTCCGCGGCTGGCACCTGGCGCGCATCGCACTCGCCGCGGAGTTGCCGTACCGCCTCGATGATCAAGAAGATCCCGAAGATCCCCGGGTGGTTGTAGCTCAACCCCCCGCCGCTGGTGTTCAACGGGAAGTCGCCCCCCGGCGCCATGCGGCCGCCGCCGACGAACGCGCCGCCCTCGCCCCGGCCGCAGAAACCGAGCGCCTCCAGCTCCAGCAACACGGTGATCGTAAACGAGTCGTACACCTGCACGACGTCGATGTCCGCAGGCTTCAGCCCGGCCATCGCGTAGGCGCGCTCCCCTGCGACGCGCGCGCCGATCGAGGTGAGGTCGGGGATCGACGCCATGCCGTTGTTCGTCGTCGTCTCGCCGTGACCGAGCACCAGCACCGGTGGCTTCGCCAGGGTGCGCGCGCGATCGAGCGAGGTAACGATCACCGCTCCCCCGCCGTCGGTCACCAGGCAGCAATCGGCGGTGTGC
>JBKJXT010000121.1:0-2769 GCA_046716205.1 Actinomycetota bacterium | reverse complement strand
CCTACTGGGGTGACCGTCCCGTCACCGCGATCCGGCGTCTGTACGATCCTGCGTGGACCTCGGCGATCGGCACGCCGCCGTTCCCCGGCTACGTGTCGGGGCACGCGACGTTCTCGGGAGCCGCGGCGCGCACGCTGTCACACTTCTTCCCCGACGAGGCGGCATCGTTGAACGCGATGGCGACGGAAGCGGCTCTCTCGCGCTATTACGGCGGGATCCACGTGCGGTACGACAACGAAGTCGGTCTCGACGTGGGCGGCGCGATCGGCGATCTGGCCATCGCCCGCGCGCTGGCCGACGGCGCCGAATAACAGCGCGCGCCGGTGGGTGGTGCGGGCGCGAAGCCGTGAGATGGCCGACTCCGCGCCCGCGACTTGATGCGGACTAGATCGCGTCCCGGCCTTGTTCACCGGTGCGGATGCGGTGCACCTGCTCGACGGGGACGACGAAGATCTTCCCGTCGCCGATCTTCTCGGTGCGCGCCGAACGCATGATGGCGTCGACGACCGCATCGACCTGGCCCTCGTCGACGAGCACCTCGACCTTCACCTTAGGAACGAAGTCGACCTGATACTCCGCTCCGCGGTACACCTCGGTGTGACCGCGTTGGCGGCCGAAGCCGCGCGTCTCGGTCACGGTCATCCCCTGCACGCCGGCGGTCCGCAGTGCTTCCTTCACCTCTTCGAGCTTGAACGGCTTCACGATCGCGATAACGAGCTTCATCTAGACCTCCGAATCATCCCGTGCGACGGCATCAGACTCCTGCGGTTCGGCCGGACTCACCGAGGCTATACGCCGTCTCCGCGTGTTGCGAGAGATCGAGGCCGGTCTGCTCCGCGTCTTCGTCGACACGAACGCCTACGAACATGTCAGTGATCTTGATGAGCACAAGCGAAACGACGAACGAGTAGACGATCGTTGCGCCGACCGCGATCGCCTGGCGACCCAGCTGCGAGGGGTTCCCGTAGAAGAGCCCATCCGCCGCGGCTTCGTTGATCTTGGTCGTTGCGAACAGTCCGGTGAGCAACGCGCCCACGATGCCGCCGACCAGGTGAACGCCGACCACGTCGAGGGAGTCGTCGTAGCCGATCTTGGACTTCATCGCGACCGCGTAGTAGCAGATAACGCCGGCGATGAAGCCGATGAGCGCGCCTGCCCACGGCTCGACGTAGCCGGCTGCCGGGGTGATCGCGACCAGACCCGCGACCGCACCCGTGGCGGCACCGACGGTCGTCGGCGCCTTGTTCCGCATCCACTCCGGTATGACCCAGCCGAGCATCGCCCCTGCCGCCCCGAGATGGGTAGCCAGGAATGCGCTCGACGCTAGCCCGCCCGATGCCAGGGCCGACCCTCCGTTGAATCCGAACCAACCGAACCACAAGATGGCTGCACCGGTCACCATCATCGGAACGTTGTGCGGATGCATCTGCTGTTGCGGGTACCCGCGCCGCTTGCCCATGTAGAGGATGCACGCGAGTGCAGCGATGCCTGCGTTGATGTGCACGACCGTGCCGCCGGCGAAGTCCAGCGCCTTCACCGCGCCGTCGCTGAACCCGAGCCAGCCGCCGCCCCAGACCCAGTGTGCGACCGGGCTGTAGACGAGGATCGACCACAGGATCGTGAAGACGAGGTAGCCGCGGAACTTCATCCGTTCAGCCACCGCTCCGTAGATCAGGGCCGGCGTGATCACGGCGAACATCATCTGGTACAGCGCGAAGGTGGAGTGCGGGATCGTCGGTGCGAGCGGGGCCGGGTCAGCGCCCACGTCGCGGAACCCGAGGAAGCTCAGGTCACCGAGGAGCCGACCTTGGTCCACCCCGAAGGCCAGCGTGTAGCCGATCAGGAGCCACACGATGCTGACGATCCCCAGCGCGAAGAAGGACTCCATGATGGTGCCCAGGACGTTCTTGGATCTGACGAGGCCGCCGTAGAACAGCGCGAGGCCCGGTGTCATGAACATGACGAGCGCCGAAGACACGAGTATCCAGGCGGTATCGGCTCCGTTGATCTCTGCCATCGCCACCTCCCCGATAGGCGCGCGAATGAACGCGCGCGCGAAGATCTGGGGAAGGCGAGCAGGAGGCTAACCTGCGCAGGGCCGCCCGTGCGCCCCCTCCGGGCAGGTTTAACGAACCGTTAACACGGAGTGGGAGCATATTCATTAGGTCAACCTGGCAGAGGAACGCGATCCCCAGAGGCGAGGGGCTCGCTCGATCACTGAGTTCGGTTACACCCTGCCCTGTGGAGGAGCAGCCGTGTTGTGGACTCAGTCGCTCCTTTGGGCGGAAGGGAGGACGCGCGGCTCTGGCGGTTCGGAAGGCGTGTACCTCTCGACGGGAGCCACGCAGTCGCGCGTAGGAGCATCGTTGAGCGCATCGAGCGCTTCCTCGAGATCGCCCTTGGCTCGGTGCTCCTCGACCCACGCCCAGTTGAAGGCCGAGCGCGTGGCTGGGTCCTGTGCCTCACACGTCGGCATGCCAAGGGGATCGGGTCCTTCTGGCTGTGCGTCGCTCTGGAGTGCGACGACGAACAGCGCTCCGCTTAACGCCGATGCCGAAACGAGGAGCGCTAGGAGGCGTTGCTTTCTAACGTGCATGCCACCTCATTTCGCATCAACAGGAGGGTAGGCTTGTCTTGAACGTGTTGAACTTGTTGTAGAACGTGTACCAACCAGTACAGTAGGGATAGGCGTCGAAAATCGACGTATTTGGCGTGGTCCAGTCGACCCATGCGCCAACTGAATCTCGAAGGTACGTCGAAACCCAATGA
>JBKJXT010000120.1:0-4177 GCA_046716205.1 Actinomycetota bacterium | reverse complement strand
GGCGAGACCGGGACGAACCCCAGAGGTGTGCGATGAAGGCGCTCGCGCGCGCGCTGCTGGTGTCGGTAGCGCTGGTCGTGTGCGCGCCGGTGGTGGCACACGCGCACGACTGCTGCGGAACGGATGGGTTCTATCCCTACCGCTGGAAAGGTGACCAGGACCTCGGCTACCGGTTCACAGAGGGGTTCCCGGGCGGTGAGTTCGACGATCGGATCCGCGACGCGATCAACTGGGGATGGGACAGCCTCGGTGAGTCGACGCAGATGAACTGGTTCCAGCGCTCAGGCGGGGATTACGCCAACTCGACGTACAACGCGTGTCCGTTCACCTACCGCCGCAACAGCATCCATTGGACGAACCTCACCAGCGCGCTCGGTGCCGTGTACGTCTGCTTCGCCGACGTCGATGGCAACGGCTCCTACGAGATCGAGTCCACTGCGATGGCGATCGACTCCGATCCGAAGTTCCGGGACGGCACCGACCTGGACTGGTCTACGTCGGTGGATGGACCGTCGGCCCGCACGCAGATGGATCTCTGGTCGGTTGCGACGCACGAGTGGGGTCACATGAACGGTTCGACGGGGAAGAAAGGCTCCACCGACGGGAAAGGACACTTCGTTGACGGGACGACGGCATGCCCGACGGCGTGGGCCGAGCGCAACGCTCGGAACGCGATGTGCCCCTGGTCGTGGGCCGGCGACATCAGTGGTTCGTTCTTGAAGGAGCACGACATGCATACGTTCGCCGGTCGGTACTGAGCGGGTCCCAGAACCTGGACAAGCGGGGAGGAAAGGGACAAAGCCGCGCCGAAGAACTGCCTTCGCGAGGCCTCGGACAGCCTGGGGCGACGGCGAGGGGGCAACAGTGCGTAGCAAGACGTGGGGACTGGCGGCTGCGGCGATCATGGTGGCGGTCGCGCTTCCGCAGGGATCATCGGCCGCCGTGGGTTGTGCGGGCGCCGCCGAGGGCGGCGACTGGCGCGCCTACGGGCAAGATCTTCAGAGCACGCGGAGCCAGCCATCTGAGAAGACGATCTCCGCCGGCAACGTGTCGCTGCTCAGTTCCGATTGGACCTTCTCGGTCAAAGGCGCTGGAGGATCGGGGAACGCCCAGTCGACGTTCCCGGTCGCCGAGGGCTGCGTGTATGTGACCACGAACCACGGCTTCATCTACGCGCTGAACGCCGACACCGGTGAGCTCGTGTGGAAGTACCGCGCGGACAATCGCGGGATCCTCTACGGGCCGACGGTTATCGACGGTGTCGTCTACGTGAATGTCGGCCCTCGGCGAACCTCGGTCGCCCAAGGTGGAGGCCACGGAACCGAGACGCCACAGAGCCCGTTCTACCTCGCCTTCGACTCTCAGACCGGTGAGCTGCTGTGGAAGAGCGAACTGGTTCCCTTCGTTGTGGGCATGGACAGCAACACCAGTGCCGTCTACTTCGACGGCATGCTTTGGATGGGCATCGACAACCCTGAGAACGGGTTCCACACCGTCGCGGGGTTCATCCTGTTCGACGCGTCACGGGAATGCGACCCGGCGAAGGTCGCTCACTGTTCGAACCCAGTCGCGGGCGCCACCGGTGGCACGATCATCACCTACACCAAGCTGATCCCACCCGACCAGGAAGCTGCGGGATTCGCCGGAGGAGGCCCGTGGACGACCGCGGCGGTCGACCCGGTGAGCAAGTACGGCTACTTCGGAACCGGCCAGCCTTCTGGCTACACCGACCCGGAGAGCGAGATGACGAACTCCATCGTCAAGTTCGACTTCGACCGGAACCGCTCGACGTTCGGTCAGATCGTTGGCGTGCTCAAGGGGAACTGGGACAGCGAAGTACGGCCGGACAACCCGATCTACTACATCGATGTCGACTTCGGCGGATCACCGACGTTGTTGCGGGACGCGAACGGTCAGCAGGTCGTCGCTGAGTTCCAGAAGTCGGGATGGGTTCACGCCGGGTACACGAGGTTCATGAGTCATGCGTGGTCATCCCCGCAGGTTGGCTTCGGCACTGCCTTGGGCAACTACACGAGCCTTGCAAACGACGGCACGAACATCTTCGGCGCCGGCTCGTATCCGGGGCAGGTCTTCTCGCTCAACGGAACGACAGGGATGCCCAACTGGGTCACCCCCATCGGGCCGACCGTCGGCTCGGGAAACATGGCTTATGCGAACGGCGTGGTGTACCTCGCAGACGACAAGGGCGTCTTGTTCGCCTTCGACGCTGCGACCGGTGCGCCTCTCCTTTCCCGACCTCTGGCCGTCGACAACGGCGCAAACTGTGGCGAGCGCGCCGGGATGGGGAGCGGTGTCGTGATCGCTCGGAACAAGGTGTACGTGCCGTGTGGCGACGCCTTGCTCGTGTACTCACTCGCGTCGTAGCTCACCCGAACCGAGTCGACGAGACGAAAGGCGGACCGCATGGTCCGCCTTTCGTTTTCGCTAGGGCGGCAGGATGCCGCTGGGCGCACTCGCCGTGAGTCCGGCACGCGCGGCGGCGGTCGACAGATGGAACGCGTCACGGGCATCCGGTGGCGGGACGCTGCGCTCTCCGCGTGCCACGTTGAGCGCGTTGGCGAGCGACGTCTCACCGAACACGCCGTAACCCTCGTGGAGGTAGTCGATCTCCTCGTTGTCGAGGGCTTCGTGCAGGATCACCCACTCGAGCCAGTCTGGCTCGCGTGGGGCGCCCTCCGAGATCAGGCGCGCCAGCGCGCCCGCGATGCGCGGTGCAGCGAAGGATGTGCCGATCCATCCACCAGCGTATGGGGCCGCGAGGTTCATCGCCGCGGCTGTGACGTCCTCGCCTACGGCAAGCACCTCCGGATCCGTCCGGCTCCAGGGTGAGGGGCGGCCATCGGGGCTCGCCGATCCGACCACCAACGCGTTCGGCGACGAGCCGCCGACAAGCACCGTGGCAGGCATCGGTGAGTCCTCGACGTCGTGACCGTTGCCTGCGATCCACACCGTGATCGCGCCGGCCGCGCGCGCCCGAGAGATCGCTTCGGAGATGGCACGGTTCTGCAATGGCTGAAGTTGCGCAGACCAGATCGAAACGTTGATGACGTCGGCCTTGTTCTCGACCGCCCAATCGATACCGCGAACCACCACGTTCCATGTCGTTCTGTTCGCCGAATCGAGGACGCGTCCGACGATCAGTTCAGCCTCCGGCGCGGTCCCCAACGTGGTCCCGACCGCCAAGGATGCGACCGCGGTGCCGTGGCCGACGGGATCTATCGGTGTGGGCGAGCGATCCTGGAAGTCGTGCCACGCGACGAGCTTCGTCGAGCTGAACTCCGGATGCGCGGCCCAACGCTGCCACAAGCCTGAGTCGAGCACTGCGATGCGAACCGGAGCGCTGCCTGCGACGACAGGCGAGGGCATCGCGGTGATCAAGAGGAGGATGATCGCGGTTCGCTTCACGTCGAAGGAGTTCGACATCCACCACCTGTTCCCTGCGGATGCGAAGCTGTGTCCGCGTATCCATCAGGCAGGTGATGAGCGATGACGTGGCGAAGAGGCCGCGTACAGGGGCAAGACTCGCAAAGAGTGGAAGAAAGGGAAGAGAAGTGCGCAAGATCCTCATGGCAGCAGCGGTTGCCACCATCCTCAATGCCGCGATGGTTCCGGGCCACGCGGCCGTCAATACCGCCGTCGCCGTTCCGGGTTCCTTCGCAGCGGGGTATGCAACCCCACGTTTGGTGATCCACAAGGGCGCGCCGGCAACGTTCGTGAACTTGGACGTCGAGGAGCATGACGTTCGGTCGGTCGCGATGAAGCCGAGCGACATCACCAAACCATTGTTCGCGTCCGCGATCATCGGCACCGGAAAGACCGCCCCCATCGAGGGTATCGCGGGGACATCTGCCGGCGACTATGCCTTCTTCTGCGTCGTTCACACCGACATGAAGGGCACGATCAAGATCGTTGGGTAAAGCTCAAGTTTCCGCCGAGCGCCGCCGCGAGGCGGCGTTCTGCGTTTCCCTTGGCCGCGGGAACGGCTGCGAGTCCGTATGGGCATCGCGGACTATGTGTCCCATTGCAGTCCGAGTTGACGGTCACCCTTTAGTGCAACAAGCCCATGTAGAGGCAGGTCCTTCGACCCGATACCCATCACGACAAGAGAGGATCGTCGGTCGCGACGACTGCGACGGACGATCTGACGGAGCTGAGG
>JBKJXT010000119.1:0-4620 GCA_046716205.1 Actinomycetota bacterium | reverse complement strand
CTCTCTTGATCAGTGTGCGGATGCTGCCCGCTGTGTGCCTGTGAAGGAGTACTGGATCGTCGACGAAAGACCCTGCATCGTGTTACCTGCGGTGGTCGGCATCGTGAGTGTGAGGCGCAGGCGGTCCGTTGAACCCACCGCGGTAGACGTGAGGTTGCTCATCGCGATGCTTGAGCCGATCACCGCCCTCGACGCGATCACGGTCGAAGTCGTCCCCGCGCACGAATACGTGAATGCGGGACTCGTTCCCGCTTCCACCCATGCGACTGAGCAGCGATCGATCACCATCTGCAGGCCGTCTGTTGCATCCGAGTTCAGCAAACTCGAGGTCGTTGCGGTCGACGTCAGCGTCACCGACGCGAGGCTCTCTGAACCGCTGTTAGTCAGATCGAAAGATCGCTGCATGGTATCTCCTGGAACAACTCCCGATGCATTGACCGTCAACCGGTTCGTGGACGCACCCGTTGCGCCAAGCGCGATCGTGACCGTACCCGTTGCGACCGTTTGCGAGGCAGACGTCGTACTCGTGAATGACGCGAATGTCCCGAGTCCTGCGATACTTGCGGCCGCTCCGAGTGCGCCGAGTGTCATCAGGATCTTGCTGGTGCGCTTGCTTCGTCCCATCGCCGTCATCTCCTGTCGTGCGTCAGCCTGATACCATCTACTTCGGGCCAGGTCGGAATGCAGTTAAGTGCTCAGGATGGGTTGATCGGCATACCGCTGAGAAATCATCCGAAGAGGTCGCGCGCGCGTGGTAACGGCCTGGTCACTCGGTAGTCAGAAAGTGCCCCCACGGACCAGACGTTCTTCGCGGGCGTGACCCAATCAGCCGCAATCCGAAGCGACGCAACTCTTCCGGCGAAGCGCCCGAACCTTCCTTCGAAGATCGCAAACAACTCCGGTGTTACACCGCACCTTCAGCCTCACGCCGCAATCCGCGTGGGTGAGCAGACGCAGGAGGATCGATGACCGATCTCGCAACGTACTTCGACAACACCGGACGCGACGACGTCCTCACCGGCGGCGTGAAGCTGATCCCCATCGACACGCCGCGGGGAACGTTCAACGTTTGGACGAAGCGGATCGGCAACAACCCGTCGGTCAAGATCCTGCTCCTCCACGGCGGACCCGCGATGACGCACGAGTACTGGGAAGCGTGCGACTCGTTCTTCCCCCGCGCGGGGTTCGAGTACTACTACTACGACCAGCTCGGCTCGACGCACAGCGACCAACCCGACTTCGACGACCTCTGGGTGACGGAGCGTTTCGTCGAGGAGGTCGAGCAGGTTCGCTTCGCGCTCGGACTGACGAGCGAGAACTTCTTCTTGATGGGTCACTCGTGGGGCGGGATCCTCGCGATCGAGTACGCGCTGGCGCACCAACAGAACCTCAAGGGACTGATCATCTCCAACATGATGAGCAGCGTCCCGGCGTACAACCGGTACGCCGCCGAGGTGTTGATGCTGGCGATGGATCAGGGCGTGCTCGCCGAGATCAAGCGGTTCGAAGCGACGGGGACGACGGAAGACCCGCGCTATATGGAGCTGCTGATGGAGCATCATTACGTGCATCACGCGTTGCGCATGCCGATCGATGCGTGGCCGGAGCCGGTGAACCGCTCGCTCGCGCACACGAACCAAACGATCTACACCTTGATGCAGGGGCCCAGCGAGCTAGGGGCGAGCGGGAGACTCGAGACGTGGGATCGTTCGGCGGACCTGTCGCGCATCACCCTGCCGACCCTGATGATCGGCGCGACACACGACACGATGGATCCGAGGCACATGGAGTGGATGGCCAGCTCCGTAGCGCGCGGCACGTTCCTGCTGTGCACGGAGGGGAGTCATTGGTCGATGTACGACGACCAGGAAACCTACTTCGAGGGCGTGACGCGGTTCATCCGAAACTGGTCGTGACCGTCTCGCGTTTCCGCGCGCGCTAGGGTCGCGCGCGGGTACGGTACCAACGCGCGGTCAGCCGGGAGGCGCACTCGGGAGACATCCCGAGTGCAGAGCGCGAACGTTAGCCGCCCTCCCGTTCGCTCTGTGACGAAAGGTAGTGCCGATCCATGGGATACAGGCTCTCGCGCACGGTGGTCATCCTCGCATTCGTGTTCCATCTGATCGTCGGTTTCCTCTACCTCTTCACGGGGTTGCTCGCGCCCGTACCCGTCGCGATCGCGCTTCAGATCGCGTGGATCGGACTCCTGGTCGTCGCGATCCGCGTGCGCGCCGAACCGAAACGCGTTGCGCTGGTTCCCGTTGTTGCCGCGGTGCTGTGGTTCGCCGTCGTGAGCATCGGGTCGGCGGTCTTTGGATGGACGGCGTGAGGGAGTCCCGCGGGTAGAGCTCTTTCGGTGGTGCACCGTGCGCTTCTTCGCCGACGCTCTGCCGTCGGCAGATGTGCGCGTCATGGGCCACATCCTCCACGGCTGGAGCTTGGACGAGAGGCTCATGTTGCTCCGCAACGCGTACGAGGCGCTGCCGGCCGGCGGCGCGCTGATCGTCTACGAGAGCATCATCGACGACGACCGGCGGGCCAATACCTTCGGTTTTGCTCATGTGCGAGTCTGTGATCACGTAGCACCCTGGCCGTCTCGACAAAGGTACCTTCGCTGCTACCGAGCTCCGGCATCGCGAAGGCCCCGACGCGTGGCCTCAGAGGCCAACTCGGCGCGCGTCGATACGCCGAGCTTGGCGAAGATATGCGACAGGTGGACTTTCACCGTGCCGCGCGAGATGAACATGCGCGTGCCGATCTCGGCGTTGGTGAGGCCCTCAGCCGCGAGCCGAACAACCTCCAGTTCGGTTGGCGTCAGGCTGGCCCAACCACTGGAAGGTCGCTTGCGCAACCCGCGCGCTCTCTGCGCGTACGCGACCACGTCGTCCAGAGTCAGGGTCGCCCCTGCTGCGGCTGCGGCGTCGAACGCCTCGGTTCCCAGTGCTGCTTGGGCAGCGTCGCGCGCATCGTTGTACGCGCCTTCGGCAGCCGGGTAGCGCACGATGCCGATCGTGGCGCGCAGCGCGTCGACGGCCGCCAGCAGCCGAGCGGTCTCCTCGTAACTCTCGGCCGCCGCGGCGACCTCGCCTAACTTCTCGATCGATCGCACCATCCCCGGCTTGGCGCCGGCGGTCGAGAACGTGCGCAGCGCCTCATGGGCGTCGTCTTCGGCGCGTTCCGCATCGTCGGCGCGAAGGCGAAGGTCGGCGCGCGCCAGGTACGCGTCGCCGAGCGCGAGCGAAAGATCGAACTCGCGCGCGATCGAGAAGGCCTCGCCGAGGTGCCGCTCGGCGACCTCGGGGTCGCCCGCGACCGCCGACACCGTGGCGAGCCCGACAAGGGCGTCCAAAATCCCGCGCCTAGTTTCCATCTCCCGAAGGTGCACGAGTCCCTCCACGAGATGTTCGCCCGCGGGTCGAACGTCCCCCCTCGCACTCTCCGCCGTGCCGAGGTAACAGAGGGCGTGCGCGAGCCCCACCGGGTTTGCGTTGTCCATGCCGCCCTGGATCGCCCGCTGCAGGAGATGCTGCGCGCGCTCGAGGTCTCCCCGCTGTAGCGCGTCGAATCCCTCGACCGTGTCGACTAAGACCGCAAACCAGACGTCGCCCAGCTCGTCGATGACCCGGCGCGCCTCGCCGAACAGCGCTTGCGCCTCGCCGAACTCACCGGCGCATGTGGCCGTCCACGCGAGCCAGGTCAGGATCTCCCGGGCGTTCTGCATGTCGCCCGCCCGGCGCGCGATGGCCAGCGCTCGCTCGAGGTGCAGTCGCGCCCCGGCAAGATCCCACGCGAACAGGTCCAACAATCCCAAGTTGTTCAGGGTTTGGCATAGGAACCATGCGTCACCGCTCGATTCCGACGCGGCGAGCGCTTCCTCGAAACGCCGTCGCGCGGCCGGCGGATCAGAGATGGCAGCTTCCCAAGCCGACCATGCGAGCGCGCGGCCGACGATCTTCTCATCGCCGAGCGAGCGTCCGAGCGCGAGCGCCTCCTCGCAGCATCGCCGGATGGTGTCGACCTCAAGCAGAAAGCTCGAGAGCCCGGCCACAGTCACGAGCGCACGCGCCCGAGGCCGGTCGGAGCCTCCCTCGCGCTCGAGGGCAACAAGCGTGCGCTCGCGCCATTCGGCCGGATGTGCGAGGACGAAGAACAGGAACAGCGAACCCGAGATCCGAAGCGCCTGGTCCGTCGTGTTCGATTGCAGCGCCCATTCCATGGCCGCGCGCAGGTCGTCGTGCTCGGCCCGAAGGATCCCGACCCATTCGCGCAGGCCGGCCGATTCCAGTTCGGGCTCGGCGCGCTCGGCGAGCGCGACGAAGAAATCGAGGTGGCGACCTCTCACCGCGTCTGCCTCTCCGGAATCGGCGAGCCGCTGCCGCCCGTACTGACGCACGGTCTCGAGCAGCCGGTACCGAACGGCCGCGTCGCGCTCCTCCACCTGGACGAGCGACTTGTCGACGAGTTGCGAGACGACGTCGAGAACTCTCATCGGCTCGAGTCCCTCGCCCGCGCCTACCGCCTCCGCCCCCTCCAGCGTGAATCCGCCGGCGAAGACGGAGAGCCGGCGCAGCAGCGTGCGCTCGTCCTCGTCGAGCAACGAGAAGCTCCAGTCGACGGACG
>JBKJXT010000118.1:0-8548 GCA_046716205.1 Actinomycetota bacterium | reverse complement strand
CGATAGATCCTCGTCCCCGAAGCCGTCCGCCACGAGCTGCTCTTCCAGCGACGCGACGAGCGAGGACAGCGGCAGCTCCGCCCCGGCGGCGCGGGCCGATGCCAGCGCGATGCGCTCGTCCTTGAGGTGCAGCGCCTGCGGGAACCCAAGGGGATAGGTTCCGTCGATCTTGTTGCGAGCGCGGTTCTGAAGCACCCACGACTTGCACGCGCCGGCGCCGATCGCTTCCAGGACGCGGTCCATGTCGAGCCCCGCCTTCATCCCCAGCACCATGCCTTCGGCAACCGACAGGTAGAACCCTCCGACGATCACCTGGTTGATCGCCTTCGCCATCTGGCCCGCGCCGCTCGGGCCCACGTGCGTGATCTTCGACCCCATCGCCTCCAGCACGGGGCGCGCGCGCTCGACGTCGGCGAGGTCGCCACCTGCCATGATCGTCAACGTCGCTCGCTCCGCGCCTTCGGAGCCGCCGGACACGGGCGCGTCCACCAGAGAGACACCGCGCTCCGCCAGTCGCGAGGCGAAGGCCCGGGTAGCGTCGGGTGAGATCGTGGACATGTCCACGACGACGCAGCCCGCCTTCGCGCCGGAGGCAACGCCTTCCGGGCCGAACAGGACCTGCTCGACGTCGGGGGTATCCGACACGATGATGATCACCACGTCCGCACGTGCCGCCGCGTGCGCCGGCGTCGCCGCGCGGGTCGCGCCCGCCGCCTCGAGTGGCTCCTCTCGCGCCCGCGTCCGGTTGTGGACGGTGAGGTCGTGGCCGGCGCGCACGAGGTTCTGCGCCATCCGCGATCCCATCGTACCCAGCCCGATGAATCCGACCTTCATGGTGTGAGCTCCTTCCCTCGGACATGAAGAGAGCGGCGCTTGCGCGCCGCTCTCGTTCTATCCCAGCCGGGCCCCTAGCGGTTGACCCAGTAGGTCCAAACGATCGATCCGTTGCCCTGCGCGTCCGTCTTGTGCACGGCGGTCCTGCTGCCCTTGTTGGAAGACGGCGCGCTGGCATTGACGGTGGTGTTGGAATCTGTGTGGTTGTAGATCGATTCGAGCTGCTCGAAGTCGTGAGCGTCCGGATACTGGTTCGTCTCCGGGTTGTTCGTGTAGTCCATACACGTCCCGAGGTTGGGGTTGTCGAAGCCCTCGTCCTGATGATCGAGGCCGAAGGTGTGGCCGAGCTCCTGGCACATCACGAAGTTGCGCCACGCCGCCGTGTTGTACGTCGCGGTGTTGTAGTAGGAGTCGTTGAGCTTCACGTAGCCGCCGGTGATGTGACCCCCCGAGATCGTGATCCCCGCGACGCCGAGCCAGCCGTTGAAGCCATACTTGGCGTTGCAGACCTCCACGCGTCCGGTGACGACTGCGCATCGCTTGACGTTCGTCGAGCTTCCGACGACCACGGTCGTGTCGAGGACGCTGGACCGTGACCACTCGGACGCTGCTGTCGTGAGGTACGAGTCCCATGCAGGGGTGACGTTGTCGCCGAGTTTCAGGGTGAACGGGTTGCTCTGCCGGGCCCAGTGGTTGCTGCCCCAGGAATGATTGGCCTGCGCCGGTGCGGATACCAGCAATACTCCGCCCAGCGCGAGCGCTATCGCGAACTTCTTCAAGGTTCCTCCTCGTTGCGGCCCCCAAGGTCCCGCCGCGGTCCGATTGTCCGTCCCCGGGGCCCCCTACGGCAAGCATCATAGATAGGGTCATCCGGGCAGAACAGGCCTATCGGTACCAGTTTCTCGGAGGCCACGAGTAGGATTCCGCCCGATGCGTCGGTTGGCAGGCCCGTTGTTGATGATCGTCCTCGCTGCGTGCGCGCCGTTCGGCCCCCGCGCCACCAACGAACGGTCCGCCCGGCCCTCCTTCTCGCCATCGGACCCGGCCCCGCACCACTCGAACGATCCGATCCTCGTCCTCGGGGACTCGCTGACCGTCGGGGCGCGCGACTACGGAGCGCTCGAGTCGGTGCTCACCGACGACGGATGGGTCCCCGAGATCGTCGCCGACCATGGCCGACAGGTCCCGTGGGCGACCGCGCGCGTGTTGGAGCGCGACGCGGTGCCGCGCGACGTGGTCGTGGCGCTCGGCACGAATCCCGGTCCGTCGGTGCGCGACCTCGAACGCGAGGTGGAGGACCTGCTGGTTGCCCTGAAGCAACGCGGCGCCCGGCGCGTGCTGTGGGTCCCGCCGCAAGCCTCCGACGACCGCTACGACGAGCGTGTGGCGGTGCTGGAGGCGTTCGCGCGCGCGCGCCGGCTCCGCCTCTCGGGATGGGGCCCATCCTTGCTTGAACGTCCGGAGTGGATGCATACCGACGGAGTGCATCTGTCGGCCGGCGGGTACACCGCACTCGCCACCCACATCCGCGACGCACTCAACGCGTAGCTCGCTACTCCACGGGCAGGCGCGAGGCGATCGCGCCGGCGATCAGGTTCGCGTAGCACCGCGCGCCGTTCGGCGAGAGGTGGTAGCCGTCGCGCGCGAAGACCTTTCCGCCGGGGCATCGACGCCAGCGGCGGTTCCAGTCGACCAACGTCACGTTGTCGTAGCGTGCCGCTGCATCGCGCAACGTCGCATTGACGGTCGCCTCCCATCGACGTGGGACCTTGACGGTCACGATGATCACGTGCTCGACGTCCAGGAGGATCGACATCATCCGATCGATCTGCTGGGAGGTGAAGCGCCCGTTGTCGCCGAGGTGTACGACGACGGTTCTGCGCAGGCTGTTCTGCGAGCGGATCAGCCGCAGCGTGTCGACGCCGTCGGAGGGTTGACGCGAAACCCGCGCGCTCATCCATACGCCCTTGATCTGCTTCTTGATCGCCGAGCGCGCACCGAGCATCACCGAGTCCCCGACCGCGATCACGTTCGCCTTGACGGGCGGAACATCGCGGATAGGACCTCGATCATCGTAGCCGGGACGTTCGCGCGGCGCGGTGGAGAACTGTTCCTCGAGCGCCGCAGACCGTAACGCGACCTCGATGTCTGTCGGCTGCGGACTCGGCGCGGCCAGCGCGATGACCGCAACCAACAGCATCCACGTCGTCACTGCGACCATCGCGCTTGTTCCCGGCAGCGCGGCCCGGGCGCGCTGCGTCAGCGATCCGCGCATCCGTGCCCTGATCTGAGTGTAGGCGCGGGTGAGCGCGCCGTCGCGGATCGGACGCTCGATGAAACGGTACGACGCCTCTGCCAGCGGCACGGTTATCGCGAGACGCAGTGCGAGCGTCGGCCCGACACCGAGGTCGAGATCCACTCCCGGCCGCGTGACGACGAACACGGGCCAGTGCCAGAGGTAGATGCTGTAGGAGCGGGTTCCGAGCCACTGCATCGGTCTGATCGCGAGCCAGCGCGATGCTCGAGTGCGTACGTTGATCGTCGTGGCGATGAGCACCACGCTTGCGAGCGACACGAGCTGGATGCCGGGGCGGAACGTCGACTTCGCGAACTCGTCTGCGTTGAGGAAGGCGAAGACGAGGAAGCCCAGGGCGGCGACGAATGCGCCGTCGAGCACACGTCGTGCGAGATGGAGTCGCTTCGCCGGGCGCGCGCCTTCGAACGGCCGGTAGACGAACGCGAGCATGGAGCCGGCAAGCAAGCCGAACGCGCGCGTGTCGGTCCCGAGGTATCCGCGGGACGGATCGGCGACGCTGAGCGTCAGCCACATCATCGCCGCCGACACCAGCGCCAGTGCAGCCGTCACGAAGGCCATGCGGCGAGCCGGACGCTTGCCGAGCACGAACGCCAGCAGCGCGGGCCAGACGAGATAGAACTGTTCCTCGATTGCGAGCGACCAGAGGTGACGGAACGGTGAAGGTCTCGAGAGCTCCGAGAAATAGCCCTGGTCGGTCGCGACTTGGTACCAGTTCGTGACGTAGGCGAGGGCAGCGGGAACGTCGCCGCGGATCCGACCGATCTCGCCGGCCCAGCCGATCGCGAAGGCGGTCATGACCAGGACGAGCAACCCGATCACGGCGGGCAGAAGCCGTCGCGCGCGGCGGAGGTAGAAGCGCCGGAGCTCGATGCCGCCCGTCCCACGCAGCTCGCGCCACAGCAACGAGGTGATGAGGTAGCCGGACAGGACGAAGAAGACCTCGACCCCCAGGAACCCGCCGCCGGCCCACGAAAGCTCCGCGTGATACAGCAGGACCGCCACGATCGCGAGCGCGCGGATACCGTCGAGCCCGGGAAGGTGGGGGATCGATCGGGAGCGGGGCGGGATGATGGAAGGCATAGGTGTCGATGGGGTCGATGTGCGTTCGGCGCCCATGATGCGGGAGAGCCCGACTCAGGGCAACCGTTCGGGGCACACTGGCCCCATAGCCTGCAGGCTTACACGGCGAATCGGAACTCGACCACGTCGCCTTCCTGCACGATGTAGGTCTTGCCCTCCTGGCGCACGAGACCCTTCCCGCGCGCAGCCTGCCACGACCCCGCCTCGACCAGCTCGTCGAAGCCGATGATGTCGGCCTTGATGAAGCCGCGTTGGAAGTCGGAATGGATCACGCCGGCCGCCTCGGGCGCGGTTGCGCCGCGGCGCACCTCCCACGCGCGCGACTCGGTGTCGCCGGCCGTGAGGAAGGTCAGCAGTTCGAGCTGCTCGTAGAGCGCCCGGATCACCGTGGAGAGGCCGCGCTCGTCGAGGCCGAATCCCTCCAGCAGCTCGGACGCCTCCATGAGGTCCATGCCGGCGACCTCCGCCTCGAGCGCGCCGGCGACCGCGACCATGCCGTCAGGCAGCGGCTTGCCGGCCTCGTCCACGTTCGCGACGACGACGCTCGGCTTCAGGGTCAGCAGCGCCATCCCTTGGAACGCGAGATGCTCGTCGGGGGTCCAGGGCTGCGCGCGCAACGGACGTCCCTCTTCCAGGACGGCCTTCGCGCGCTCCAGTACCTCGATCGCGCGTTTCGCATCGGCATCGCGCGCCGTCTTCGCATCGCGCTGAGCCTTGTTCGCGACCGACTCGAGGTCAGCGTAGATCAGCTCGAGAGTCAGTTCCTCTTGATCGCGCGAGGGATCGGCCTCGGAGCCGAACGCACGCGCGACGAGCAACAACGCGTCGGCAGCGCGGAGGTGTCCCAGGAGCTCTGCGCTCAGCGAACCGGCGCCACCGCGCGAGCCGCGCCGGACCTGGCCGCTGGTCTCGACGAAGCGCAACGTCGCGTACACGGTCTTCTTCGAGCTGTGCAGCTCGGTCAGCTTGTCCACGCGCGCGTCCGGGACGGGCACGACGGCCTGATTGGACTTGCCCGGCGCCGCGCCCTCGAGCGCGGTGAGCGCCGTGAAGATCGTGGAGGATCCTGCGCCGGGCAACCCGACGATGCCGACGTTCTTCATGCGCGCTCGATAGCGAGATTGTCCCCGAGCCGGACCGAGGTCGCGAGCACCTCGGCGGCGATCCACTCCCCGTGCGCGTCGAACACGTCGCTCTCTTCGGGTGGGTAAAACAGCTCGATCCGATCGGTGATGTCGAGTCCTGCGTCCTTGCGCATGTCCTGGATCCGTCGGATCAGGTCGCGTGCTCGCCCCTCGAGCGCGAGCTCGGGGGTGATCTCTGTATCGAGCGCGACGGCGAACCCGCTCCCGTCGACGACGGCGAAGCCTTCGCGCGCCCGCGTCCGCAACTCGAACTCGCCTTCTTCCAGCATGTGGTCGCCGACATGCACGCGCCCGTTGTCGCGCTTGAACTCGCCGCGCTTGAGCATCGCCTGGATCTCACCAACCGCCTTGCCGACCTTGGGTCCCAACACCTTGAAGTTCGGCAGTACCTCGACCTGCGCGAAGTCCTCCGCCGAGGTCGCCAGCTGCACTTCCTTCACGTTCAGCTCCGAGGTGATGATGTCGAGGTGCAGGGCGACCTGTGCGCGCGCGGCGTCGTCTTCGGTGGCGACGATGACCGAGCGCAACGGCTGGCGCGTCTTGATGTTCGCGTTGGCCCGCGCCGAGCGGCCGAGCTCCACGACCGTCCGCACGGCGTCCATCCGGTCGAGTAACGCATCGTCGGTCAGCTCCGGGTCCACGGCCGGATAAGGGCTGAGATGCACGCTGTCGGGGGCGTCCTCGCACACCGAGGTCACGAGGTTCGCCCACATGTGCTCGGCGAGGAAGGGCATGACCGGCGCGATGAGGCGCACGAGCTGCGCGAGCGCATACCACAGCGTCTCGAACGCGACCCGGGTGTCGGTGGCGTCGTCTGCGTTCCAGAAGCGTGGACGCGACAGGCGCACGTACCAGTTCGACAGGTCTTCGACGAACGCCTCGACGTGACGGACGAACCGCGGTGAGTCGAAATCGTCGAGCGCCCCGCCTGCGTCGGCGATCAGGCGTTGCGTCCGCGCGAGCAACCAGTTGTCCAACGGCCGCGCATGGGTGACGTCCGGCCCATGCTCGAGGACCGCCAGGGAAGGACGGAAGCCTTCGATCGAGGCGTAGCCGATGAAGAACGAGTACGTGTTCCAAACGGTCAACAGCCGCCGCTTGACCTCGTTCGCGGGCCCGTATCCGAAGTTCAGGTTCTGCGAGGGGACCTGCGCGGCATACATCCAGCGCATGACGTCGGCGCCCATGTGATCGAAGGCTTCGTTCGCCTCGATCATGTTCCCCCACGACTTGTGCATGGCGCGCCCGGTCTCGTCGTTGACCCTCTCGTAGGTGAGCACGCGCTTGTACGGCGCGCGGCCCTCCATCACGACGCCCATGAACAGCATCGAGTAGAACCAGAGCCTGATCTGCTCGCGCATCTCGCTGATCCAGTCCGCGGGGAACCAGCGCTGCCATTCCTCGTGCGAAGGGAGGTCGGCGCCCGACACGCCGGCGGCGGCGCCGGTCGAGTAGCCGTGCTCGGTGCGAGCCGGGTTCTTGTAGCCCATCGTTGCGAACGGAACGATGCCGGCGTCGAGCCAGCAGTCACCCACCTCGGGCAGCCGGTGCGCTTCCTTGCCGCACTCCGTGCATGCGATCACGACCTCGTCGATCCAAGGACGGTGCAGCTCCTCGAGGTTCTCGGTGCCGCGCAGCGCGCGCCGCAGCAGTTCTTCCTTCGACGAGACCAGCGTCATGTGCTGGTCTTCGCAGAAGTAGAAGGGGAGAGGGAGGCCCCAGTAGCGCTTGCGGCTGATGCACCAGTCGCCCATGTTGCGCAACCAGTCCTCCATCCGCTTGCCGTACTGCGGCGGCTGCCACACAACCTCGCGTGCGGCGGTGATCATCTGTTCGCGGATCTCGTCGCAGCGGATGAACCATTCGTCGACCAGCCGGTAGACGAGCTCGGTCCCACACCGCCAGCACACGGGATAGCGGTGCGTGAGCTCACCGGCTTCGACCAGGCGCGCCCGCTCGCCGAGGTCCTCGATGATCTGTGGTGTCGCCTCGGTCGTGGCGCGCCCGTGTAGCCATCCGTACTCGGGATAGAACGCGCCGGACTCGTCGATCGGGATGAGCGCGGGCAACCCCTCGCGCTTGCCCAGCTCGAAGTCCTCGGACCCGCAGCCGGGAGCGATGTGCACGATCCCGGTGCCATCCTCCATCGATACCTCGTCCCACGCGATGACGCGATGCTCAACGCCCGCGGCCGCTTCGAGATGATCGAACGGACCTTCGTAGCGCAACCCGACGAGGTCGGATCCTTTCACCGTCTCGATGACGGTCCCGCGCAGCGGGATGTGCTCCAGGCGCGCCTTGGCAACGATGGCGACCCCGCCCAAGGTCTCAAGACGAACGTAGTCCTCTTCGGGGTGCACTGCGGCAGCGACGTTGGCCGGCAGCGTCCACGGGGTGGTGGTCCACACGACGAGGTACTCGTGGCCGTGGGCGGTATCGATGATCGGCATCCGCACGTACAGCGACGGGTGGGTGAGGTCGCGATAGGAGTCGATCAGCTCGTGCTGAGACAGCGAGGTCCCACATCGAGGACACCACGGCATCGAGCGATGGCCTGGGTACAGCCAACCGCGGTTGTGACATTCGGCGAGGAACCCCCAGATGTAGCTGATGTTGGTGTCGCTCATCGTGTAGTAGGAGTTGTTCCAGTCCATCCATTGCCCGAGGCGCCGCGACTGCTGGGCCTGCACCGCCGAGAACTCGGCGACCCGGTCGCGGCAGGCGCGAGCGAAGCGATCGATGCCGAACTCCTCGATTTCGCGCTTGGAGTTGAGTCCGAGATCCTTCTCGACACCCACCTCCACCCACAGCCCCTGACAGTCGAAGCCGTTCTGGTAGCGCTGGTCGAAGCCGAGCATCGCGCGGTGGCGCTGGAAGATGTCCTTCAGCGTTCGGCCCCAGGCGTGGTGGACGCCCATCGGGTTGTTGGCCGTGATCGGGCCGTCGATGAACGACCACGGCTCCTTCCCGCGGTTCTGCTCGCGGAGCCGCTCGAACGTGCGTTCGCGATCCCAGCGCTCCAGCACCGCGTGCTCGAGGGCGACGTGATCGGGCGTCTTGGGAACCGGTTGGAAGCCTGCCATGGATCCTTTCGGGGTGGTCGCGTCGCTCGGCATGCGGAGGCTACATGATACTGATCCGGCAGCCCTCTCCAGCGCGGTTCGATTGGTCG
>JBKJXT010000117.1:0-6546 GCA_046716205.1 Actinomycetota bacterium | reverse complement strand
CTTCTCGACGATGTCCACCACGCGGACGAGCCCATCGGTGAAAGGCTCGAACGCAGCGATGCCCAGCATGTGGACCAGCGATGCCGCGACCTCCTGGAACGCGACCACGCTGCGGCCGAACTCGCCGTAGGCGGCGACCATCGGCTCCAGACAGGGGTCCACGAAGATGTTGTCGCCGAGCAGAACCGCGAAGGGCTCGCTCCCGACGTGCTCTGCGGCGCAGAGCACCGCATGGCCCAACCCCCGAGGCTCCTTCTGGCGCACGTAGTGGATCTCGGCCATATCGCTGATCGCGCGCATCTGTTCCAGGGTCTCGGTCGCGCCACGCTGCTCGAGGTGGTATTCGAGCTCGAACGAGCGATCGAAGTGATCTTCGAGGGACGCCTTGCCGCGACCGGTCACGATCAGGATGTCGGTGATGCCCGCGCGTACCGCTTCCTCGACCACGTACTGGATCGTCGGCTTGTCGACGACCGGCAGCATCTCTTTGGGCTGCGCCTTGGTGGCCGGGAGGAACCTTGTTCCTAAGCCGGCCGCGGGGATGACGGCTTTGGTAACGGGCACCGCGCCACTCTACGGACGGCCAGGTTCTCCCGCAAAGGACCCATCGAGCTCGTCCGCGCCCATCACTCTGTTCTTCCCACGCTGCTTCGCCAGATACATCGCCTGATCGGCCGCATGCAACAGCAGCTGCGGCGTCAGTCCATGCGTGGGATAGGAGGCGAACCCGATCGAGACCGTGATCGGGATCGGCTCTTCGCCTTCATCGGCGAACGGGGTCCGAGAAACCTCCGAACAGATCTTCTCCGCAACGATCTCTGCGCCGGCGAGCGGCGTCTCCGGGAGGATCAGCGCGAACTCCTCGCCCCCGTAGCGGGCGACGGTGTCGACGTCGCTACGGGTGTGGCTCACGATCCGGCGCGCAAGCTCGATCAAGATCGCATCGCCGCGCTGGTGCCCGTAGGTGTCGTTGACCCTCTTGAAGTCGTCGATGTCGATCATCAGGACCGAGAGATCACGCTTGAAACGGATGGCCCCTTCGAAGTCGCGCCTGTATTGGATCTGGAACCACCGATGGTTCCAGACGCCGGTCATGCCGTCGGTGATCGACAGACGCTCGGCCTCCTGATGCAGCAAAACGTTCTCGATGCCGATACCTGCCTGGCGCGCCAGCGACTCGATCGTGTCCAGATCCTCGTCGCTGAAGGTGGCCCCGTCGTTGTGCCCGTAGATCGCGAGCACCCCGAGCAACTGCGATTGCGTCTCGAGCGGCACCGCGAGGGCGGTGCGCGTTACCGGCTCCGGATCGACCGGCACCGCGGTCGTTTCACCGTTGGGGATCTTGATCGCCTTGCGGTTCTCGGCAACCCAACCGACGAGCCCACTGCCGACCGAGATCTTCTGCTCGGCGGCTGAGCGATCCATGTTGCGCCCCACCTTGACCATCAGATCCGAACGGCGCGCGCTCATGAGGTACACGGCGCCGGTCTTGCCACGCACCGCGACCAGAGCGGTCTCCAAGACGACCGACAGCAGCTTCATCAGATCGTGCGTCGAGCGGAGAACCTCGCCCAGCCGCTTCACGCTTTCGCGCACCTCGTCGCGGGATGTCGCGACGTCGGCGTGCTGGCGGGCCAGCTGGTTCCTCATCTGCTGCAGCGAGGCGGTCAGCGCGCCGACCTCGTCGGGGGTCGCGTGGGGAAGCGGCGCGCCCAGGTCACCACCAACCGCGCGCTCCGCGGCGTGCGCGACCTGTTCGATTGGTCGGGCGATGACGCGCGCGACGACGCTCGACATCGCGATCCCCACCAGCACCGACCACCCGAAGATGATGAGCTCGTCCCGGAGCGCAGCATCGCTGAATAGCAGCGCGACGACGACGGGGAGCGTGAGCACGGCCACGAACGACCCGAGCAATCGCAGGCGCAACGTGAGACGCCGCGACGTCTTCTTCGCTCCAGGCTCGCTCACGACGGAAACCTCATTCGAGCCCGCGGTACATTGCGGGCGTTCGGCTGTTATGGATATCGTCGGCCCTTCGGTCCACGAACCTTACTTCTGACCCCGACATACTCAAACCTGCACACAGTGGACACCCTTGCCCGTAAGGCCACCCTCCGAAGACTGGTCCTGGCTCGACGCGCCCGCCTCTCGGGCGAGGAGCGAGCGGTACGGGCCCGCTCGCTCGTTCCGCGCGTCCTCGAGGTCGACGAGATCCGAGATGCCACCTCGGTGCTCGCCTTCGCGTCGATATCCACCGAGGTCCCGACCGAGGATCTGCTGAGGGCGGTCATCGCCGCCGGGAAGCGGTTGCTGCTCCCCTACGTGGGCGACGACGGCGAGATGCTGGCCGCCGCAGTCGCGTCGCTGGAAGAGCTCGAGCCCGGTTTCCGGGGCATCCCGGAACCCCGCTCCCGCGTGCCGGTTGCCGTGACGGAGGCCGACGCGGTCATCCTCCCCGGGGTCGCCTTCGACGAGCGCGGAGGCCGCCTGGGGTATGGGGGTGGGTTCTACGACCGGTTCCTGCAGGCAGGCGAGGGGATCGCTCGCATCGGGATCTGCTTCGAGGTGCAACTCGTCGACGACGTCCCGATGCTCGAGCACGACCAGCGGGTGGATATCGTCGTGACGGAGGATCGCACGATCCGCTGTCGCTGAACCCTCTGCGAGCGCGGATCCCAAGCGTTGGTAAAATCCGCGCGCTATGCCTACCTACGAGTACGCGTGTTCGAGCTGTCACCGCCGCTTCGAGGTGGTGCAGAAGTTCTCCGACGCCCCCCTTGATGTCTGTGAGGAATGCGGGGGACAGCTCAAGCGGGTCTTCCACCCCGTGGGCATCGTGCTGAAGGGCTCCGGCTTCTACTCCACGGACAATCGCAGCGGGAAATCGCTCAGCCCCTCGAACAAGGACGGCGGCTCGAGCGACACGAAGAGCGACACGAAGTCGGACAGCAAGCCGGCCGAGTCCAAGCCCGCTTCCAAGTCTGACCCCGGGAAGAGCACGTGAGCGCGCGCGCTGACATCGGGATCTTCGGCGGGTCGGGGTTCTATCGCTTCCTCGAGGACGCCGAGGAGACCAAGGTCTCGACGCCCTACGGCGACCCGTCGGCGCCCGTCGTGCTGGCCGAACTGGGCGGCCGGCGCGTCGCATTCCTGCCGCGGCACGGCGCGCGCCACGAGTACCCGCCGCACAAGATCCCCTACCGCGCCAACATGTGGGCGCTCAAGGAGCTCGGCGTCACACGCGTGCTCGCGCCGACGGCCGCGGGCTCACTGCAGCCGCACGTCCGGCGCGGCGACTTCGTGGTGAGCGATCAGCTCGTCGACCGGACGTCGGGGCGCGCGGGCACCTTCCATGACGGACCCGAGACCGTTCACGTGTCCCTGGCCGATCCGTACTGCCCGGAGCTTCGGGGCTTGACGGTCCAGCAGGCGCGCGCGCAAGGCATCACGGTGCACGAGACCGGCACGGTCGTCGTCATCGAGGGGCCTCGGTTCTCGACGCGCGCGGAGTCGCGGTGGTACGCGAGCCACGGGTGGGAAGTCATCAACATGACGCAGTATCCCGAGGTCGCGCTCGCGCGTGAGCTTGAGCTCTGTTACTGCAACGTCAGCCTCATCACCGATTACGACGTCGGCGTCGAGGGCGTGCCACCGGTCTCGGTCGACGAAGTCGTCAAGGTGTTCGGCGCGAACAACGCGCGCCTGCGCGACCTGCTGCTGGCCGCGATCCCACTCATCCCGACCGAGCGCGCGTGCCCGTGCTCAACCGCGCTCACCGGCGCGCGCATCGGCCACTAGAGACGATGAGCCTGATCGAAGCGCTCGTTCTCGGGCTCGTCCAGGGGCTGACAGAGTTCGTGCCGGTGTCATCCAGCGGCCACCTGACGCTCGTTCCCTTCATCATCGGATGGGACGAGCCGTCACTCGCCTTCACCGTCGCGGTGCACCTCGGGACGCTCGTCGCGGTGACGTGGATGTACCGCGAGCGGGTCCGCTCGATCATCGTGACGGCGTTGCGGTGGAAGGATGCGACTGAACCCGACCGCGCGGTGCTGAAGTTGGTCACGATCGCGACGGTGCCGGCGGCGGTGATCGGCGCGGCGTTCAACGGGCCGATCGGGCGCCTCTTCGAACGGCCCGTGATCGCGGCGTTCTTGCTCGGCGTCACCGGCTACTTCCTGTTCGCAACCGAGACGGTGGTGTCACAGCGGGAGGAGGCGGCGCGCGAGGGCGAGGACATGAACACCGTCGATGCAGGGGTCATCGGCCTGGCGCAAGCAGCCGCGATCCTGCCGGGGATCTCACGCTCGGGCGCGACGATCGGCGCGGGGATGCGCCGCGGCCTGTCGCGCGAAGCGGCGGCCCATTTCAGCTTCTTGATGTCGATCCCGATCATCGCGGGCGCGCTGCTGTTCGAGATCCCCGACATGCTCGATGAGGGACTCGCCGGCAACGGCGCAGCGTTCGCGGTCGGGATCGTCACGGCGGGGGTGAGCGGTTTCGCCGCGATCACATGGTTCATCAAGGTGCTGACGCGCCGCGGTCTGCGTCCCTTCGGGACCTACTGCTTGCTGATGATGACGGCCGGTCTGGTCACCGCGCTCGCGCGCGGTTAGTCGCGCAGTTCCAGTTCGACGTCGACGCCCGTGGTGTCGGCGCCGTCGCCGAGTGTCACGGGACCGGACCACTGAGGCTCGAACACCGATGCACCACCGCACCAGGGGTAGCCGTAATACGAGCAGAAGTCCCACTCGAACAGCAGCTTGTAGCTGCCGGGCATCAGTTGACCGGTGGAATAGGTCCCGTCGTCATCCGAAGACGCTGTCCCGAGGTGCTCGCCGGTCACGGCATCGGTGACGAGGATGACCGAGGACGGAACTGCTGCACCAGAATGCGCGGCGCGCACGGTCCCGGTGATCGAAGTGCCGGGTCCTGGCGCGATATCGATGTTCGATGTGGTCTCGCCCGAAGCAACCACGACCGGCGTCGCGCCAACCGAAGATCCTGTGCCGCCGTAGTACTGCGGCGCGCCGCCGGCGTTGGACCATGCGCGCACGAGGTAGGTGCCGGGGTGCACATTGCGGAGCGCGAACGTGCTCTCGTTATCTTCTGTCCATCCGTACTTCAGGACCTCGAAGGTTACGGGGTCTATCAGCGCCGCATATCCGCCTCCTTCGATCCTCCCTGCGATCGTCCCGGCGCGCGTCAGCTCGAAGTCGATCCCTGTTACGCGCAAAGGAGCTGCAACCTCGATCGGTGTCGAGGACGACCGCGTCGCGCCGGCTCGGTACCACGTCGTGGCAAGTTCCGATTCGTCATGCGGATAGAGGAGCGCCTGAACGCGATATGTTCCGCTCGCCAGTCCGCGGATCTGGAAGCTGCCGTCCGACGCCCGAGAGCCTGACGCCACGGGGAGTCGATCGCCGTCCCGGTACGCCTCGATCCTCGTGAACCGCGGTAGGCCTCCATCCCCGGCGCTCAGTCGTCCCTCGATGGTCGCGCCTTGGCGAAGGACCGCGGAGACCTCGGCGGTGTCGCCGGCTCCGAGCACGATCGGCTTCGCGCTCGGCTCGTCTACGGCGTCGCCGTTCCATTCGGGTGCGAGCTCGTAGTAGCGCTCGAACCGAACCCGGCCACGGACCGCCCAGTTGCACTCGAGTCCCCTCGATGAGTACTTCTGTTTGGCCAGTCTTCGAGACCTGACCAGGGGTTCCTGCACACCCGTGTTCCGTTTAGCATGGTTTGCCAACCTTTCGGACGTCCGGCGCGTCTACGAGGCATGACCGGTACCGTTGAAGCGATGACCATCAGCAGCGTCGACCTCATCAAACCAGGGAATGAGCGGCTGGCGCGCCTGTCGAGTTTGTTCCAGACCGACTACGACGCTCTGCTGCGTTTCGCCTACCTCGTGTGCGGCGACCGAAGCGTCGCCCAGGACCTCGTGCAGGAGGCGTTCGTTCGGGTCTGGCGTGCCGGGCGGCGCGCTGAGGCGACGAATCCCGGCGCCTACGCGCGCAGCACGATCGTGAACCTGGCGCGTTCGCGCTTCCGCCACGCCTCCGTCGAGCGCCGCGCGCTTCCCACGATCGCCGAACGCGGAGTCGTCCAGCCGCACGACCCAGGCGCGCGCGACGAGATATGGGTCGCGATGCACGAACTGTCACCGCGCGAGCGCGCGTGTGTCGCGTTGCGCTACTACGAGGACATGACCGAACAGCAGACGGCAGATGCACTCGGCGTGAGCGCAGGCACCGTCAAATCGTTGATGAGCCGTGCGATGACCAAGCTACGCGCCGCGCTCGGAGATCGGAGCGAAGTATGAACGTCGACGAACAGATCCGGTCTTCGCTGACGCGTCACGCCAGCGAGGTGCAGAACCCTAACGACGCATGGGCTGGGATCGAGCGCGGGGTGAGGCGCGCGCGCCAGGCGCCCACCCAGACGAAAGCCGCGAGTGCGATGGCAACGATCTCTGCGATCGCCCTCGCCAAAACCGCCGGCGGCGGCGCCGGCCCCGCGATCGCAGAATTAGCCGCCAACCCA
>JBKJXT010000116.1:0-5119 GCA_046716205.1 Actinomycetota bacterium | reverse complement strand
TCTTCACGGAGCCACGTAGCAGCACGGTCCCGGCCGCTTCGACGACGCCGGGCAGAGCCGCGACCTCGGCAACGGTGGCTGCGGGAACGAGGGAGGTCGTCGTGAACGGCCCCGACACGCCTGCGGGCACGATCCACGAATCGGCTCCCATCGAGTCGACGGTCCTTGTGACCTCGCTGCGGAAGAACGCGCTCAACCCGGAGCCGACCAGGCCCAGCGAAAAGACGAGTCCGGTTCCGACGATCGCGATGATGACCCGGCGCATCCGGAACCGAAGATCCCGGAGGCTGATGGACCACATGTGTTCTCCCTCTTCCCCTTGCCCGCAACGACTCTAGACCATGCGACGCCACAGGCAGAATCCTGCGGCTATCCCTGCCTCCCGGCGATCCCGGCCGCCTTCGCTACCATCGAGCGCCATGCGAAAGCTCATCCCTTCCCTCATCACCGCTGCCGCCATCGCTTGCCTCGCCGCCACTCCGGCCTACGCGGCGACGACCGTGTCCGTCGAGGACAACTCCTTCCAGCCAAAGTCGGTCACCGTCTCGGTCGGCGATACCGTCACGTGGACACACAACGGCGCCGCGCCCCACGACGTGAAGGCCGACGATGGTTCGTTCGCCTCCCCCGCGATGGCGGCGGGTGACGACTACTCCCACAGGTTCAACAGCGCCGGCACCTTCGGCTACTTCTGCTCGTTCCACGGCAGCGCCGGCGGCTCGGGCATGAGCGGCACCGTCGTGGTCCGGGCGACGGTCAGCGCGACCGGCGGGGGCGCAGAAGAGACCGATGGCCTCGCCACGACCTCCCATCCGTTGCGTCGCATGGGTGCGATCGGGCTGGCGTTCATCGCGTTCGGTGCCGTGATCCGGGGTAGTGGTCGCAGCGTGGGGTTGCGCGCCTAGAACGGGTCGATCAGGAACCCGCCGACGAACGTCACGCCCTGGTCGGTGAGCTTCATCTCCAGCCCCTCGGGGATCCGCGAGCGTGTGCCCGTGCGAACCGCGTACCCCGGCGCGAACCCATTGCCGTAACCGCGCAGCGAGTCAAGGGATGCGGCGAGCGTCTCTGCGCCTCGCTGCGGCCCGAGCCACATCGCCATCGCGAGCATCTTGGCGCTCACCCACCCGTGGATCGTGCGCGCCGTGACCCGCCCGGCGCGCTCGCGCAGCGCCGACATCTCCACCGGACCGGCGAAGACATAGGGCGAGATCGCGCGGAGCTCGCGCCCGGTAGGCGCGCGCGCAGCTTCGTCGAGCGCGGGATAGATCGTGCCGACCCCGCGCGGTGGCGCGTAGCCCGCCTCGTTCGCCGCCGACAGCCATGCCATCGATGCCGCAGCATCCATGCTGAGGAACGCTGCGTCGCCGGGGACGAAAAGCGTCGTAGCGGCGGAGGGGTCGAACACGACGCGGATCGGCGTGACACCGCGAGCGCGCAGCACGTCCTCGATCGCATCGGGGACGGCTCCGTCGAACGGGGCTCCCCCGGTGAGGTAGATGATCGCCGTTCCGCCCTGCTGGCCATCAGGGAACACGCGATCGGCGATGAGATGCCCTTGCCGCTCGGGCGCGCTCGAGAAACCGAACACGTCCCCGCGAAGGACGCTCTCGGTCGCGGTGATCGTCTCTAGCAGCGGAGCCTTCGCCCACGACGGGGGGCCGTCCGACGACGCGATCGGCTGTGCCGACAGGTTCACCGTCGCGGCCGTTGACAGCGAGGGTTGCGACGCCGAGATCTGGACGAGTGACAGGCGCGCGCCACGGACGCCGCCGCCGCCGTTCAGCTCGCGCACGTACGCGCGGAAGCCGGCCTCGATCTGAGGGTCGCCGCCGACGATGCCGATCTGCACCGGGGGTGGGATGGCGCGCGGCGGGGCGGTCGAGCTCGCACCACCCGAGGTCGCTGCAGCGGGGAAGCTCTGCGCGACCGCGTCCCCGTACGCGAACGGCGGCGCCGGGAAGTCGCCACCTGGACTGCTCGCGCCGGTGCCGGATCCGGGGAAAGCCGGCGGAGGCGGTAGCGGTTCTCCGAAGGCGGGCTGTGCGGTCGGTCCCTGCGCCAACGGCGCCGCCGGAGGGGTGTTCGAGCCGGGGAGCGCTTCGACCGTCGTCGCCGGCGGCAGTGCCCCTTCGCGCGGGTTCCGCGCGACCGTCAGCGTGCCGGCGGCCAGCAACGTGACCGTCGCGGCGACGGCGAGCGCGCGGACGATCATCGCCTGGCGCTGCGGAGCCGGCGCGAGGGCCCGTTCGAGGCGCGCGCGCACCGGGGCGGGCAGTTCTCGGGGGGCGTCCACGTCGGCCAGCAGCTCGCTCGCGGCCGCGGCCATCCGCTGCTCGAGGCCTGCACGCGCGCCGGCTGGCAGCACCCTCGGCTCGTCGATCCCGATGAGCTCCGGCGGCGTGTCGATCGCGCCGGATCGTTCGACGAGCGTGCGTTCGAGCCGCGCGCGGAGACCATCGGGAAGCGCGCGCTTGCCGTCGGTTCCGCCGAGCAACAGCTCGATGTCGTCAGGCACGGTCTGCCTCGATCTCTCTGCGGAGACCGGCCCGCGCGCGCTGCAGCAAAGACTGGATCTGGACGGGGGTGCGCCCGAGCTCCTTCGCGATCTTCTCGACCGACAGCTCGTCGAGGTACTTCATGACGAGCACCTGCCGGTGCGGGGCCGACAGTCGTCCGAGCGCGCGGATGATCTCGTCCCGCCGCTCGATCGAGTCCGCCTCCGGCGGCGCGCCGACCGCCACCAGCCCGCTGCGGGCCAGCTCGGCCTTGCGCTCGGCCTCCCAATGGCGCGCGAGCCTGCGCCGCGCGATCGCGCAGAGCCAGGTCCGCACCGAGGCATCCCCTCTGAAGGTGTGCGCCGAGCGCATGCCTTCGATGAAGGTGTCTTGGAGGAGGTCCTCGGCCGTGGGGGCGTCTCCCCCGAGGCGCGCGAACAAGAACCCGTACACGGTCGGACCGCAGGTGTCGATCAGTGTCCGGACGGCGCCAAGCTCGCCGGCGGCGGCACCGGCGAGCATCGCGACGTCGTCTGGATATGGCTCGGGGATCATTGGCTTGACCTCCAGGCTTGGTGTCGAGTTCTGACGTCAATCCACTGCCGGCCGTTCAAGCTACCGTAGCGACCTATGAGCGAAGGGCTGAAGCGCTCGATCCTCGATCAGGTCGCGGCTCGGGGGCCGATGTCGTTCGCCGAGTACATGGAGCTGGCGTTATACGACCCGGCGGAGGGGTTCTTCGCGTCTGCACCGGTCGGCCGGGGCGGCCATTTCGTCACCAGTCCTCATATCTCGGGCGTCTTCGCGATCCTGGTCGCAGGGGCGCTGCACGATGCCTGGCAGGCCCTCGAGGAGCCGGACCCGTTCACGGTCGTCGAGCTCGGGGCGGGGGACGGGACGCTGGCTCGAGGGATCCTGCGCGCCGCGACGGGGAGGTTCGGCGCGGCGCTGAGCTATATCGCGGTGGAGCAGAGCGAGCAGGCTCGTCATGCCTTGCAACGCGGGGGCGTGCTCGCCGCCGACAGCATCGAGGGTGCACTCGACGGGCCGGTGACCGGCGTGATCTTCGCCAACGAGCTGCTGGACAACATCCCGTTCCACCGAGTGGTGGGGGACCGCGAACTGTTGGTCGGGGCCAACGGCGACGAGCTCATCTACGTGGAAGCCCCGATCCCAGCCGAGGTCGCCGCCGCGATGTCGGCGCCCGCCTCAGCCGACGAGCACCGCCCGTCGTCTCCCGCCGCGCGCGCACACGTCAAAGCCGCGCTGTCTCATCTCGCGTGCGGCACCGTGCTGCTGTTCGACTACGGCTTCGTCGCAGGCGAGCCCGTCGAGCCGATCCGCGGCTACCGCGAGCAACGCCCGACAGTCGATCTCCTCGCCGACCCCGGCTCGTGCGACATCACCGGGCCGACCGACTTCGACGCGATAGCCCAGGAGGCGCGCGCCGCCGGCTTCGAGGTACACGGGCCAGCGTCACAGCGCGACGCGCTGTACGCGCTCGGCTACCGCGGCGTCCTGGACGAGGTGCGAGCCCAGCAGCTGGCCGCGGAGGCCTCCGGGGACGCGCGGCGCGCGGTCGAGCTGTTCAACGCGCGCAACGAAGCCGCGATGCTCGTCGATCCCGGCGGACTCGGCGCGCTGAAGGTGATCGGGTTCACCTCGCCCGGGCTTCGCGCGCCGTCGGTCTTCGGCGACCTGGGGGTCGGCGTCTAGTCCGCGCTGCGACGCTTCGCTTCGCGCTCGGCGCGCTCGACGGCCAAGCGCTCCTCGGCCTCATCGAACGTTGGCGCGGTCCCGCCGCGGTGCGCGGGAACCCACCACATGTCCTCGGGTCCAGACGGTTGCTGTGGGTAGCGATCCTGCGCCTCGATCAGCAGTTCGTTGATGCGCGCCATCAAGCGCGCGGTCGCCGCCTCGGGATCCTCATCGCCCCGCAACGTGATCGGCGCACCAACGTTGACGATGATCGCGATCTTGCGCTTGAGGTTGCGGGGTCGCCATTTGGTCATGATGCGGTGCGTACCCCAGACCGCCGCCGGGATCAGCGACGCGCCTGAAGCCTGCGCCATGCGCACCGTGCCGCTCTTGCCCGGACGGGGGACGAAGGAGGGGCTGATCGTCGCCTCGGGGAACATTCCGATGATCTCGCCCGACTTCAGAGCCGCGATCGCGGTGTCGAAGCTCTCGTGCGCGCGGCCGAAGCGGTCGACCGGCACGTGGCGCATCTTGCGCATGAACCAACCGACGAGCCCCTTCTCCCAGATCTCTTGCTTGGCCAGGAAGCGGACCAGGCGCTTGCGCCTGCGAGCGGCGTAGCCGGCGAAGATGAAATCCATGTAGCCGATGTGGTTGGTCGCGATCACCGCGGGACCTGCCGTCGGGATGTTCTCGTCGCCGATCACGATGACGCGCCATCCCATGATCTTGATCATCGAGACGATCGCACCGATCACGGTGCGATAGACCGGTTCTGCCATCTGGAGTCCTCCAACGGAAGCCGCTCGGCGGTGAAACAGCCCGATGCTACAATCCGTCGTCCTTCGCTGGCGTAGCTCAGGCGGCAGAGCACGGCTTTGGTAAAGCCGAGGTCCGGGGTTCAAGTCCCCGCGCCAGCTCCA
>JBKJXT010000115.1:0-2603 GCA_046716205.1 Actinomycetota bacterium | reverse complement strand
CCCCAACAGGGCGGCCTCTCGTAACTCCCTCGAACTTACGCCGGCAGCACGCGGATCGCCCCGCGCATGCTCGGGTGGATCCGGCAGAAGAACGTGAACGTTCCCGGCCGGGTCGGCGCGAAGTCCCAGTACAGCTTGTTGTTCGCGCCTGTTCCGACGCCGACCTGACCCGAGTCGAAGTCCAGCATGTCGGGTCCGTTCGCGTTGACGTACTCGGTGATGCGGGCCTGGGTGTAGTCCAGGCGCGCATTCGGATCGGTGATCGACGCCGGTGGCTGCGCCACCACGTCGTCCCACGCACCGTCCGCCTGCGGATAGCTCGCGCTCGTGGTACCCGAGCACGGAGCCGCGCAGCGCGTCACCGTGTGCCACATGTAGTCGGCAGTGTCGACGTTCCAGAACCGCACCTTGCTCCCGACCTTCGTCGTCGGAACGCCGGCGAGCTCCACTAGACCCAGATCCGCCTGACCGTACGTGAAGCCGGCCATGTGGATGTCGGTTAGCTGCGGGCCGTTGATGGCCCGGCGAGCGTCGATCGCGCACCCGTTCAGCTCGCACTTCCAGTGGTCACCGCTGGTCGGGATGCGGGCGTGCGTCGGCTGACCGCGCACGCACAGCACCGTCGCGCTGGGGCTGCACCACTCGCCCTCGTTGCCTGGCGCGCCCGTGTCACCCGGGAGCATGATTCCTGGCGCCGTCATCGGGTGCGTCGCGAGCGTGCTCGGCGTCGTGCTGATCGTGACGCCGGGCGCGAAGGGATCGATGCCCGAGGTCCCCGCAGGTGCGAGCCAGGACATCACGATGCCCATCTCCTCGTACCAGGTGGCCCTCGAGCTGTCGTAGATGCCCTCGAGGCGGAGCTTGTCGCCCTTCTTCACTTGGATCGACCAGCACTGGTCGCGGGTGACCCCGGTCATGACCATGTCCCACGAGCTGGGCTCGTTGCTGATGACCTGCTTGGTCAGATCCCAGTCGTCGTCCGGCGTGGCTGCGTTGGGGTTGTAGTTCTGATCCCAGTACATGCCGTCGGAGACCATGATCAGCCGGGTTTCGCCCTCGCCGATCTTGCCGTCGCCATCGAGGTCACGAGCGAGATACACATCGTCTCGCAGTCCCCCGTAGTGGAGATGGCCTCCCATCACCACCAGTGTGCCGTCCTCAGGGATGTTCCAGTCGTCGTACTTGACGCCGACATCCTTGCCCTGCTGGGCAGAGACTCCGGCCAAGGTGTTCTGCATCGCGCAGTTCTCGCGCGGGAACACGCAGACGCCGTCGTGGCCGAACCCGCGCTGGATGTTGAACACCGGGTTCCACCGGTCCTTCGTGCACTCCGAGGAAAACGAGCAGTCTCCGACGTCGAGCCAGATCCCCTTCGTGCCTGTGATCAGTGGCTTGCCGTCGGGCTGAATCGCGTCACCTGCTGCTACCGGAACGAAGTCCATCGTGTAGGTGACCCAAACCGGGAACGTGGACGACGTCGCGTTGTGGATCATGTGCAGGAACAGCCAGGTGTCGCTCTCTTGGATCTTGAGACCGAACCGCTGCGGCCACGACGCGATCGTCTTCTCTTCACCGGACGCGATCCACGGACCCCATCCATAAGAGCGCCCGCCCGCGTTCAGCCAGGTTCCGTGGTGCAAGTGGACGTCCTTGACGCGTGGCGAGTCGCCGCCCACATCGACGAGGTCGGGCTTGAAGCGCGTGAGATAGCCGGGATAAATCGGCTTCTCGAACGTGACGGGTTGGATGAGAACGTCGTTCTGGCCGGGCTTGGACCAGATCGGTCCGAAAACGACCTTCAGGCGCTCACAGCTTTCGTAGCTGGGCTGATTCCTGTTCGGCGACGACGTAAGCTCGAAGACGCTGTCGGGCGTGCACTTGCCTGCCGGCAGTACCGAGCTCACACCGGGAACCACGCGCGGCTCGGGTGTGGGCGGCGTACCGATCCCGGGATCCGGGGCGGCTGCCGCCGGCAATGTCGCGAGCCCGAGCGCCGCGACGAGAACGAACACTGTGTGACGCTTCACCATCTCATCCCTCCCTTAGACGAGTCGGAAGCGCGGTCTTTTCGCACTCTCCGGAATCGACCAAAAGCGGAGAACACGGACCACCGGAACAGATAGTGACCACTTGGTCGGAATATGTCAAGCCCCCAGATGACACTTCGTCGTGAAGCCCCTTGGCTCGGGGTCCGCACAACGGAACGGAGAGCCCCGAAAGGCTCCCCGTTGGTAGGTCTGAGGTGGTGCTACAGGATCACCAGCGTCCCCTTCTGGATCGCGTGCTGGAAACACCGGAACGGGTAGGTCCCCGCCGGTAGGTCCTCGATGCCGTACACCGGCTTCTGCTGCGCGGCGCCGGCAGGCGGCGACCAGAACAACGGGCACTCCCCGGGCGCGAACTTGCTGAGCGCGCACCACGGACGCTCGTCGGATCCGTAAAACTCTCCGTCGACCTGGACGTTGTGCAGAGCGATGTCGATGTTCAGGTATTTCAGCGTGGAGCCTTGCGGGAGGGCGAGCGCCGGGATCGTGTATCCACGGAACTGCTCGCCGGGGCCGCTCACATACACGAACTCCTGGGCGTGCGAGACGCCGGTGCTC
>JBKJXT010000114.1:0-2816 GCA_046716205.1 Actinomycetota bacterium | reverse complement strand
GTGCGCGCCCGGGCGCGTCACCGCCTACAACGAACGCCTCCACGGTCCCATCATCGACCGCATCGACATGCAGGTCGGCGTGACGCGGCTCACCAAGCGCGAGCTCTTCGGCGCGCCCGAAGGCGACGCGTCTGCGGTGATCGCAACGCGCGTGCGCGACGCGCGGGCGGTGCAGTCCGAACGGCTACGCACTCTGGACCTGACGTGCAACGCGGAACTGCCCGCGCGCGACCTGATGGAGATGTGTCGGCTCACCGATGGCGCGCGTCGCGTCATCGGGCGCGCGGTCGAGCACGTCGCGATGTCGGCTCGCGGCGCGCACCGCACGATGCGGGTCGCGCGTACGATCGCGGATCTCGACGGCAAGGATGTCGTGGACGAAGACGCTGTGCACGAAGCCGTGAGCTTCCGTCTGCTGGACCGAGGGATCACGTGAGCACGTCACCTCGCGTCATCGCGTCCCAGGACGACGAGTTTCCGGATGTCCTCCGAGAGGTGGACCCCGTGGTCGAACGTCTGTGGGCGATCGGCAGGGACTTGCGCGAGCTCGGGCCGATGGTCGCAGTCGTCGGGACGCGAACGCCCACGCCATACGGCGTCGAGGCGGCTTTCGGTCTCGCGTCCGATCTTGCGTCCTCGGGCGTGTGCGTCGTGAGCGGGATGGCGCGCGGGATCGACGCGGCCGCGCACGAGGGCGCGCTCGCCGCCGACGGCGCTACGGTGGCGGTGCTTGGCTCCGGTGTCGACGTTGCCTACCCGCGTCAGAACCGCGAGCTGTACCGCAAGATCGCGCGCCGCGGGACGCTGATCAGCGAACAGCCACCGGCCGCGCCTCCGTATCCGAACAACTTCTTGCTCCGTAACCGGATCATCGCCGGCATGACGCTCGGCACCGTGATCGTGCAAGCGTCGGACCGCGGCAGCGGTGCGATGAACACCGCGCGGCACGCGCTCGATCAGGGTGCGGAACTATTCGCCGTCCCCGGCGACATCCACGCCGCCGCGTCGTGGGGCCCGAACGACCTTATCCGGCAGGGCCACGCTCGTATCTGCACCGGCGTCGGTGACATCCAGGAGCAGCTCGGCGAGCGGCTTGGATGGACACGTACGGCCGGGGATTGGCTCGACCCTCCGGATCTCGAGCCCAACGAGAAGCTCGTCCTCGACCTGCTGACCCAGGGCGCGGCGCGCGCCGAACGAGTCGCGGGGCTCACCTCGCTCGACGCATCGGCGTGCAACCGCGCGCTCAGCTCGCTGGAGCTCCTGGGCGTCGTCGCGCGTTCGGCCTCAGGCATCTACCGTCGCGCGCGGTGACCGCGGGAGGTCCTTGACCGCCCCCGGCGCGCGCTCGATAGTGAAGGGATGGGCGATGCGGCCGAGGTGATCCGGCGTCAGGGATCGGAGATGGTCGAGGCGTTCGGCGAGCATCTCCGTCACGAACGCAACCTGTCGCCCAACACGATCGACGCTTACCGCCGCGACATCGAGCAGTTCGTCGAGTTCTGCGCGCGCCTGGGCACTCCTCCTGCGACCGCCAACACCAAAGCCATCCGCCGGTTCCTCGCGCAACGCACGACGCTCGGCGACGCGCGATCGACCGTCGCGCGTAAGGCATCGTCGCTGCGTCAGCTGTATCGCTTCGCGCAGGTGCGCTTGAAGCTGCGTGAGGACAACCCCGCGGCGCTCGTGCCGGTTCCCAAGCGCGGGAGCAAGCTCCCCCAGACGATCAAGCCCAGCGACATGACCCGATTGCTCGACATGCCGTCCGGAGAGGAGCCCGACGATCCCAAGGAGCGCGCGATCCTGCGGCGCGATCTCGTGGTGCTCGAGATGTTGTACGGGACCGGGATGCGGGTGGGGGAGCTGGTTTCGCTCGACGTCGATGCGCTGGACCTCCGCGGCCGCCGCCTGCGCGTGATGGGCAAGGGTCGCAAGGAGCGTCTCCTCCCGCTCCACCCCGCGGCGATCGGCGCGATCGAGGCGTATCTCGATGGCCCGCGAGCGACCCTGATGAAGCCCGCCAGTCCCGACCAGGCTCTGTTCTTCAACCGGAAGGGCAAGCGGATGGGGCCGGCGGACGTCCGGCGGCTCGTGGATCTCTACGTTGGTCGGCTCGGCGACGGCAAGCACGCTTCACCCCATACGTTCCGTCATACCTTCGCCACCCACCTGTTGGACGGGGGCGCGGACCTGCGCAGCGTGCAAGAGCTGCTGGGACACGTAGACTTGCGCACAACGCAGATCTACACTCAGGTTTCCAGAGAGCGCCTCCGAAAGGTATATGACGACGCGCACCCCCGGGCCTAGCCCGACAGAGCGCGCCCGCGGGGCCGCTTCGGATCCAGAAGGGCGGCCCGCGGCCGCCCGACCGGCCGGAGTGGACGTGGGCTCGGTCGTCGCCGACCTCTGGAAGGAGTTCAAGACATCCAAGAGCGCAGGCGCCCGCGAGCGCCTGATCCTGCATTACTCGCCGTTGGTGAAGTACGTCGCAGGCCGCGTGTCCGTCGGCCTGCCGCAGAACATCGAGCAGGCGGACCTCGTCTCCTATGGCATCTTCGGATTGATCGACGCGATCGAGAAGTTCGACCCCGAGCGCGAGATCAAGTTCGAGACCTACGCGATCAGTCGGATCCGCGGCGCCATCATCGACGAGCTGCGTGCCATCGACTGGATCCCGCGATCGGTGCGCTCCAAGGCGCGCGAGGTCGAGAAGGCGATCGGCAAGCTTGAGAACGAGCTGCGGCGGCCACCGACCGACGGCGAGCTCGCGGCGCAGCTGAACATCTCCGTCGATGACCTCGCGACGATGCTCAACC
>JBKJXT010000113.1:0-7939 GCA_046716205.1 Actinomycetota bacterium | reverse complement strand
CAACGCGACGAGCGGTTCGAACCGGCGCGCGTAGGCGGCCTCGTCGCGCGCCGCTAGTTTGTACAGCCCGACGCTGCGCCGGATCCCGCCGGGATCGCGGCTGGCGTCGGTGCACTCTGCGTCGAGGGTTCCCAGGAGATCCGCGTAGGTCTGTGGCGCCATCCACCAGCAGACGTTCCACCCGTCTGCGTGCTCGGCGATGAGCCGCGCAAGCTTGGGTCCGCCCTTGCCCCCGATGAACACCGGCGCGATGTCCCGGACCGCATCCGCGGCGGCGGCGAGTATCCCGGCGCGTTCGTCGAAGCCAGCGAACGGGATCCCGGCCGCGGCGAACTCGGCCTCGTACCACCCCGCGCCGAGCCCGACCTCCAGGCGTCCGCCGCCGGCGTCCATCAGGGAGCGGACCTGGTGAGCGAGCACGGCGGGGTTGCGGAACGGCGCGCACAGCACCAGAGAACCGAACCGCACGCTTTCGGTGGCGTGCGCGATGGCCGAGAGCATGGTGAACGCTTCGGGGGTGCCTTGCCGCTGGGGCGACCCGCCGTACTTTGAGATGTCGAGGAACAGATGATCCGAGACCCACACGGAATCGAACCCGGCATCCTCCGCGCGCCGCGCGTAGGCGGCAACGCGTTCGACCGTGACGGGCGCGCCGTCTGGGAACGAGAAGTCGTAGTGGGGCAAGGCGAGGCCGAGTTCCATGACCATCCAGTGTAGGGGGCGCGCACGAGCCTGCACGCCGCCGCTTCCGCGGACCGCTGGTGCGATCCGCAGGCAGGCCCCCGGAAGACGGTGGGGGAGCTGGTCGGCTTTGGGCCGTCCCCGGGGGCGTGTCTTACAACATTATGCGCGCCGCCCGGCGCATCCGCACGCGGTTCCCGCCCGGTTTATGGGGCGATCCAAGGAGATAGTGGCGAATCGAGGGGCCTTCAACGGCGTGCTAGCCTGGGATTCCCGCTATCTCTGGAGATACCTGTGCCCACCAAAGAACAAGTACTCGAAGCGTTGAACGGCGTGATGGACCCCGAGATCCACCGGCCCATCACCGACCTCGACATGGTCAAGGAGGTCACCATCGACGGCGGCAACGTCGTGGTCGAGGTGCTGTTGACCGTCGCCGGCTGCCCGCTGAAGGATCGGATCACGCGTGAGGTCACCGCGGCCGTGGACGTCCTCGAGGGCGTGAAGCACGTCGAGGTCGTGCTCGGCGTGATGACCGAGGAGCAGCGCCAGGCGATGGTGAACCGGCTGCGCGCCGGACAGCCGCACCAGGCCGATCGCCCGATCGCGTTCTGGCAGGGCGACGCCAACACCAAGGCGATCCTCGTTGCGTCGGGCAAAGGGGGCGTGGGCAAGTCCAGCGTCACCGCGAACCTCGCCGTCGCGCTCGCACAGCTCGGCCGCAAGGTCGGCGTGATCGACGCCGACGTGTACGGGCACTCGCAGCCGCAGATGCTGGGCGCGGCGGGACGGCCGACGACGTTCAACGGGATGGCGCTGCCGCTGGAAGCGCACGGTGTGCGCGTCATCTCCATCGGGTTCCTGGTCCCCCCTGGCGAGCCGGTGATCTGGCGCGGGCCGATGCTGCACAAGCTGATGCAGCAGTTCCTCGCCGACGTCTACTGGGGCGACGTCGACTTCATGCTCATCGATATGCCGCCGGGCACCGGCGACGTCAGCATCTCGATCTCTCAGTACCTTCCGGGCGCGGACATGATCGTCGTCACGACGCCGCAGGAGGCCGCCTCGGCGGTCGCGGTGCTCGCCGGGAAGATGACCGAACAGGTGAACCTGAAGGTCCTGGGTGTCATCGAGAACATGAGCTACTTCATCTGCGAGAACTGCAACGAGCGTCACGCGATCTTCGGCGAGGGTGGCGGCCAGCTGGTCGCCGACGCGCTGGGCGCGCCGCTGCTGGGACAGATCCCGATCGAGCCGCAGCTGCGCCAAGGATCGGACGAAGGCAAGCCGATCGTGCTGACGGAGCCGGACTCACCGGCGGCGAAGGCGATCCTCGAGATCGCGCAGAAGCTGCACAGCGACGGTCCATCGTTGAAGGGCCGGCGCCTGCCTGTGCTGGGCGCGACCGGCGGCGGCCACCACCACTAGCAGCGCCTACGGCAAGACGGGTGGCCGGAAGAACTGGGTTGAGCCGACCGTGAACGTCGAGAGCGTGACGGAGCTCGCCTTCTCGCCGGTGCGCAGCTGCATCGGCATCGGTGACACAGACACGTGGTCGCCGTCACCGAACCCGCCCTGGCTCACCAGCAGCATCAGCTTCCACCCCGCCGGCAGCGACACGTCCAGCGGCTCGATCGGGACGCGCACGGATAACGGCGTGCCCGGAATGGGTTGTTGTGCGACCTCGCCTCCCCGCGGGAAACGAAGGTCGGCCATCCCCCACCCGACTCGGTGCAAGGCGCCCGCGGTATCGACGCCGTAGAGCCATGCCGACACATATCCAGGACCCGTTGGGACGACCGTTAGGTCCACCGCAGGAAAGCCCGCGAAGCGAAGGCCGTCCTTGAACACACCCGTCGAGAACGTGGGACAGGCGGCGCACACCGTCGAGATCCGATCGTCGCCACTCAGACGATATGGATCCGCCGCAACCGGAGCCTCGGACGAACCGCTCGCAGGCGATGACGACAACGACCCCGAGGGGGTGAGGTAGAAGGTCCTCGCCTTCGCGCGCGCCGGCGGCCACGACGATTCTGTGCGCCACCGACCCTGGCTATCCTGGACCTCGACCAACGGTCCCGTCTTTACGGACGTGTCGTTCTTCAGCCAGCGGTCCCACCATCGCAGCAGGATCGTCGCCCAGTCCCAGCGCGCGATCGGATTCCCCTTGATCTCGCCGCTGCTCCATGTGTCCGGCCACGCGTGGCCAGCCTGGTTCACGAGGTACTTCACGGTGAAACCCTTGCGCTGCAACGAGCGAGCCCACGGGAGATTGTGGCCGGGATCGACGTTCCAGTCCTGCAAACCCTGCACCATGAAGATGGAACCCTTGTATCGGGCTTCCACGCCCGGCCGAAGGTTGCGCTCCGCCCAGAACCCGAGTGGGTCGCGTTCGCCGGTCGCGAAGGAGTGCGCGGCGGCGGCGAACCCCTTCGCCGCTTCGGGACACGCGACTCCGGCGCCCACCCGCTCGGGACTGCGCCCATTCGCGACGTTGTTCGTCCCGAAGCCGTACTCGTAGTAGAGCGCGTTGAGAGTAGCGGCACCGCGGGTCTCGGGCGCACCGTTGCGGTACATCAGGTGGAACATATCGTTGACGCCGGAGATCGGCACGATGGTTTTCAGGTACTTGTTACCGAGCGAGGCAACCTCCCAAGGGGTGGACCCGTCGTATGACACCCCGATCATCCCGACACGGCCGTTACTCCAGGAGCGTGTGCCGAACCAGTTGACCGCCTGATCGAGGTCGGAGCGCTCCGCCTTGCCCATCAGGTCCTCGCAGCCGCCGCTGTCGGAGGTTCCGCGAACCGCCACGAAGCCGATCGCGTACCCATGGCTGACGTAGTTGGCCACGAGTCGCGTCGAGCAGCGGGAGAGATCGTGGCCCGACTGAAACTGCACCGGCCCTCCCGAGAAACTCCCGACGAAGTACGGCGATGCGAAGACGATCACGGGGGCGCGCCTGCCCGCCGGGAGAGCCGGGCGCACCAGACCCATATGGATCTGCGCACCGTCGAGTGCGCTCGTGAGGTTGACCACTTCGGGGGTGCGCGCCTTGTACGGACCCGCCGCGACGGTCGAGATCGGCGACTTCGGGCCGGAGTGACACAGACCGAGGTCGGGCTGGTCCGAAGGCACGGAGGCCGGCGCGCGGGCGACGGCCGCCATCAACAGCATCACGATGGCGACGGACAGGAAACGGTGCTTCGCGTTGGGCATGTCGTTTGATCCTTCGGCGCGCCCGTCCCGATCCCTCCCTGGGAGGCGCACCGGTCCTCTGGTCAGCCGCTATCGCGAGAAGCGGCGCACCAGATCGCCCACGGCGCGCCCCAGCAGAAGGCCGCCGATCACGTCGGTCGGGTAGTGCGCGCCCACATACACGCGGCTGAACGCAACCACGCGCGGGATCCGCGCGAGCAGGCCCCGCGCCGGCTCGTGCACCGAGCCCGCGAACACGCGATCCATCGCCGCAGCGACCGCAGGGTGACCCGATGGGTAGCTCGTCCCGGCGGGCTTTCGGACGATCAGCGCGACCTCGCCTGCGTCGTAGGGGCGCTTGCGTCCGTAGAAGGGTTTGATCGCCTGCGCCGCCGCCCACGCCGCCATCCCCGCGATCGCGGCATCGCGCCCAACCCGCGGACGCCCCAGCGCCCACAGCGCGAACGCCGCGCCGCCCACCGCATACACCGACCCCAGATCCGTGATCGCCGGCATCGTCTCCTCGAGCACACCGATACGCCGCCCGTAGATCAGCTTGCGCGCCTTCTCGTCGGGTTCGGCCAGACGGTCTCGCGCCGCGATACCCAGCGCGACGGTCGCGCCGATCTGCACCAGCGGCTTGAACAACCCCGGACGCTTCGACCGGCGGCCCACGCCTAGGTGTCCTCGTAGCGACGGACCGCGTCGGAGACCACGGCCGGCGCGGGAGCCGCCTCGTCCGCAGTCGCCGGCGCGACGTGCTGCGACGCCGCTTGGAACGGCTCGGAGACCGGCGGGGCGACGTGATCGTCCGGAACGTCGATCACGCCGGTGCCCGGCGTGGTCGTCGGAGGGTTCTCCGCCTCGTCCACCGCGACCCGCAACGTCTCCTGCGCCTTGTGCATCTCGGTCGTGAACGTGCGGTACGCCCTGCCGAGGCTGCGTGCTATCTCGGGGAGCTTCTTCGGCCCGACGACGATCAACACAACCAGGAAGAGCATGAACAGCTCGCCGAACCCGACGTTGGGCATCTAGCCTCGCTCCGGCCGTGCGGCCAGGGTTACCTTGACCGAGAGCCTGCGCTCGCCGCGGAGGATCCCCATCTCGACCTCGTCGCCGACGTCGTGGGCGATCAGCTCGGTGATCAATTGGTCCATCGAGCTGATCGTCCGTCCGTCGATCGACACGATGACGTCGTTGGCTCGGATCCCTGCCTCCGCGGCCGGGTAACCCGCCGTCACCGCCGCGATCCGCGCGCCCTTGCCGCCGGGCAGGTTGTCGCCTTGCACGCCGATGAATGCGAGCTGCGCCCGGCCGTTGCGGATGATCTGCTCGGTCACCTTGCGCGCGATCTCGACCGGGATCGCGAACCCGACGCCGACGTTGCCGCCACCCCCGCCGAGGATCGCGGTATTGATACCGATCACCTCGCCGCGCTCGTTGGCCAGCGCGCCGCCGGAGTTGCCGGGGTTGATCGGCGCGTCGGTCTGGATCGCATCCTGGATCCGTCCCTCGCCGCCGACGCCCTGGTCGTTACGATGCAGCGCGCTGATGATCCCGGCGGTGACCGTCGCACTCAAGCCGAACGGACTTCCGACCGCAACGGCGAGATCGCCGACATGAAGATCGGCGGTGCGTCCGAACGTGGCAGGCGTCAACGGCTTGGCCGGCACGATCTTGATCACCGCGATGTCGACGCCGACGTTGGCGGCGGTCCCGATCACCGAGCCGGCGAGCTGATCGCCGTCGGGCAGGTTGACGATGATCTCGTCCGCGCCTTCGATCACGTGGTTGTTGGTGATGATGTAGCCGTCGCTTCGATACACGACGCCGGATCCGACCCCGCCCCCGACGAACCCGGAGGTCCGGATCTGAACGATGCTCGGCAGCACGGCAGCAGCCACGCGCGCAGCTGCGTTGGTGGGCAGCGAGGTGGAGTCACCGACCGGCGGAGCCACCACGCGAACGGCGCCAGGACCCTGCGGGTCGACCTTGAGGTAGACGGCCGCGCCGCCGGCACCCGCCCCGAGCATCGCTGCGATCAGCCATGCGAGCGCCGCGCGCACCCCGGGGCGTTCCGATCTGCGCGGCTCTTCCTTCTGCGGCTTGTCCCAGAACCAGCCATCGGGCTCAGCCTCGAGCTCTTCCGCCGGCGTCTCCTCGACGACGGGCATCGCCCACATCGGTTCGGTGCGCGGCGCAGGTTCGACGGCTGCGGACTCGGCGCGTGCGCGGACCTCCTCAGCGGCGCCGAGGCTGATCTGCGGCTGTTCGGTTTCTTCAGGATCGTTCAAGGGTTTGGTCATGGTCGGGTCGATTCTACGCAGCGGCCCGGAAGCCGGCGACGGCGCGTCGGCGAGGTCAGTAGAAGCGCACCTTCGCGGCGAACTCGGCGGCCAGCGCCATGATCACGGCGAGATAGAACAAGCCCGTCGCGGCCTGGATCGAGTCCTCCTTGATGAGGGCCCGGATGAAGAAGGCGATCGTCGCGCACAGTGCGACCAGCCCGACGGCGAGCCACGAGGCGAGCCCTCCCACGCCCAGCAGCGGCGACAGGTCGGCGCGCGCCTGCCCCCCGCCGCCCTGCGACAGGATCGCCGCGACGGCCGCGAGGCCGCAGCCGACGAGGAACATCTGGTTCATCCGCTTGAGCGGCTCCCGGGAGAGCTTGCGCTCGACGAGGTACCAATGACCCAGCAACAGGCCGTCGGTGACCGCGCCGGCGAACAAGGCGCCGGCGAGCAACTGGAAGATCCCGACGGCGCCTTCGGACTCCCCCGGCGCCAGCGCGAGCGCCACGAGCGCGCCGACCCCGATGACAACGGACCCGATCCCGAGTGCTCTGCTCGCCTCGCGCGCCCGCAGCCACAGCAGGACCTGGCTCACCACCGCAGTCGCGGCGAAGACGCCGAGCATCACCGACGGGAGGTTGCCGGCGCTGGAGTCCTGCAGGGGCGTGCGCGCGGCGAGCCACGCCAGGACCGCAAGCGCGCTCAGCGACGCGCCGACGAGCTTGAAGAAACCCCACCGCGTATGTCCCCAGGTTCGGGTGGCCCACAGCACCGCCATCCCGCCGACGGCGGTCTCGGCGAGCACGAGCGCCATCACGATGGCGGGGCCGCCCGGAGGCACGACGGTCTGCATAGCGAGCATGTCTGGGGTGCGCACGGTTCGACGTGGTGGCGCGCGCCGCGCATCATAGCCGTCATGACTTCGTCTCTCGAACCAGGGCTCACCGGGGAGGCGCGCCGCGTCGTCACGCCGGATCAAACCGCGCGCGCCCTCGGGTCGGGCGACGTCGAGGTGTACGGGACGCCGGCGCTGCTCGCGTTGATCGAGGAGGCGTGCGTGGCCGCGGTGCACCTCGCTCTGCCTGAGGGCACCACCTCGGTCGGGATGCGCGCCGAGCTGGACCACCTCGCACCCTCGCGTGTCGGCGCGGAGGTGCGGGCGCTCGCGCGCCTCACCGCGATCGATAAGAAGCGACTCACCTTCGAGGCCGAGGCCTACGACGGCGACACCCTGATCGGGCGCGCCACCCACATCCGCGCCGTCGCGGACCGCTCCCGCTTCGAGGCCTGAAACTCAGCGCTCGGTGCGACGCACACCGGAGCCCGTGCGCCACGATTCGATAACGAGCTTCGACTTCGCGTCGTTCAAGCCAACGACCACGACCTCATCGATGTCCGCACGGAACAGATGCAGCGGTCCTTCGGGTGCCTGCGGGACGATCGCAGCGATGCGCGCGGGGTCGGTGATCTCCTCGATGCGCCCGGCGACCTTCGCGTCCCCGTTCCACTCGTCCACCTCCGCGGAGCCGCTGTGGATCGCGAACCGCGGATCGCGCTGCAGATCGAGCGCCTTCATCGCGCGCCACATGCTGCCGAACCACAAGTCGCCTTCGATGAACATCGCCTCGACGCCGCTGATGCGCGGCGACCCGTCGGCGCGAAGCGTCGCGAGCGTCTTGTGCGTGTGCGCATCGAAGAACGTGCGTGCGTGCGCGGCGAGATCGGGTGCCTCCGCCTCGATCTGGGCCCAGGTGGCCACGCGCCTCAGC
>JBKJXT010000112.1:0-5937 GCA_046716205.1 Actinomycetota bacterium | reverse complement strand
GAGTCGGTCGAGCACGGCGAGCGCTGGGGCCGTTACTCCTTCATCGGGCTCAACCCGTTCACCGTGATGACATCGCGCGACGGCACGGTCACCTTCGACGGCGCCAAGCCGCGCGGCGTCGACGATGCGCCCGATCCGCTCACCGCGCTCGAGCGCGCGCTGCGCTCCTACCGCGCACCGGCGCTCCCGGGGCTCCCGCCGCTGCATGGGGGGGCGGTGGGCTACGTCGGCTACGACGTCGTCCGTTACATCGAGCGCCTCCCGCAGACCACCACCGACGACCTCGCCCTCCCCGAGCTCTGGCTGATGTTCACCGGACAACTCCTCGTCTTCGATCACCTGCGCCAGCGCCTCAGCGTCATATCCAACGTCGTGGTCAGCGACGATCCCGCGGCGCAGTACGACGAGGCGGTCGCCAACGCCGAGGCGTTAGTCGAACGCCTGGCCACCGCGACGGGTCCCTCGGCGCGCCTAGACGCTCCGTCCTTCGACGCGATGCCCGACCGCCTCAGCTCGAACCAGACGCCGGAGGAATACTGCGAGAAGGTCGCGCGCGCCAAGGAGTACATCGCGGCGGGCGACATCTTCCAGGTCGTACCCTCGCAACGCTTCGAGGTCCCCACGACCGCCGATGCGTTCGACGTCTATCGGGTCCTGCGTCTGGTGAACCCGAGCCCCTACATGTTCTTCCTCCGCTCCGTCGACGCCGCCATCGTCGGCTCCTCGCCGGAACCGCACCTGCGTGTCTTCGGCTCCGAGGCGACGATCCGCCCCATCGCCGGCACGCGGCCTCGCGGCTATACCGACGAGGAGGACGCCAAGCACGCTGCCGACCTCCTCGAGGACGAGAAGGAGCGCGCCGAGCACGTCATGCTCGTCGATCTCGCGCGCAACGACCTCGGTCGCGTCTGCACGCCGGGTAGCGTTCGCGTCGAGGAGCTGATGACGATCGAGCGCTACTCGCACGTGATGCACATCGTGTCGAGCGTACGCGGAGAGCTCGCGCCGGGGATGAGCGCCTTCGACGCCCTGAAAGCGTCCTTCCCGGCCGGCACGGTCAGCGGCGCGCCCAAGATCCGCGCGATGGAGATCATCGACGAGCTCGAGCCCACTCGCCGTGGACCCTACGCCGGCGCGGTCGGCTATTTCGACTTCTCCGGAAACCTCGACACCTGCATCGCGTTGCGCACCGGCTACATCAAGGACGGGCGCGCGATCCTGCAGGCCGGCGCCGGCATCGTTGCGGACTCAGTCGCCGAGCGTGAGGAACAGGAAACCCGCGACAAGGCGCGCGCGTTCTTCGTCGCGGTGAAGGCAGCCGAGTCCCTGCGGTGACGCGCTGGCTCGTCGTCGTCGCGGCACTACTGACGACGATCGCGACACGATCGACCTGGTTCACGATCACCGCGCCGCGCCAACTCGTCGTCGTGCGCGACCTCGGCAACGTCGACTTCGGCAGGAGCGATCTGGTGTTCAGCGGCGCAGCGGTCGCCGGTGACGTGGGGGGCCTCGCGCTGCTGGCGTTCGTGATCGCACTGTTGACGTTTTTGGTCAGTGGGAAGGCGCGCGCCGCTGCATCGATGCTCGTCGCGCTGACGGCGACTGCGGTGGCGGCGCTCTCCCTCGGCGTGTCGAGCGCGGACGCGATCGCCGCGGCACGCGCGTCGGGCTTCGCGTTCGGCGCAGGGGATGTCGTCGAGGCGACCGTCGCGCGCTGGCTTACCATCGCTGCCGCGCTGGGCACCGCAGCTGCCGCCGCCGCGATGATCGCCCCAGCGTCGCGCTCCCAGAAAGTTTCACTGCCCGAAACCGGACCCGTCGAGGAGCAACCATGAACACCGAACCGATGCACTATCTGTTGATGTATGAGCTCGCCAAGGACTACCTGGCGCGCCGTGGAGGGTTCCGCGCCGAGCACCTCCGGCTCGCGTGGGAGGCGCACGATCGTGGCGATCTGATCCTCGGCGGAGCGCTCACCGATCCCGTGGACGAAGCGATCCTGTTGTTCGTCGGCGAGACGCCGGCGGCGGCCCAAGACTTCGCGGCCGCCGACCCCTACGTGACGAACGGACTCGTGAAGTCGTGGCGCGTGCGCCCGTGGACGACGGTGGTCGGCGACACCGCGGCGACGCCGGTGAAGCCATAGCTACCGCTGCGGCAGGCTGAACGAGCGCGCCATCCGATCGAGCGCCTCGCGCGCCTTCGCGCCCGGCGCGACGGCGAACACCCGGACGACGTGGCGCGCGCCCGTGAGCGTGTCGTCGAACTCCCACAGCAGCACGATCACCGGCGCGGGCTCGCCGGCGATGTCTTGCGATCCGGTCAGCTGATGGACCTCGGTGCTGGCGCCGCCTTCGAACGTCGACTCCTTTGGCGCGCCCTGGAACCTGGCCCGCTCCTCCTCGAGCCACTGCGACAGCGGCGGCAACGCGTCCCCCTCGGCGCCCGGGTCGTCCGCCCAGTTCGCCAGCTCGACGTCGGCCAGCGGGCCTGTCCGCGGCGCCAGCGAGATCGGCAGGCGCGAGAAGAACGTGAACTCGACCCGCAGCCCCGGCTTGTTGGGGTCCTTGGTGTCGCTGGGCCGCGCGTCGCGCAGGACGTGCCATCCGCAGGGGTAGTCCACCATGAAGATCGGATCCAGCGTCGCGTCACCGGTTGAGACGTAGGGCTGCGGGCACACCGCCGGCGCCTGCTCGGCGGCGAGGCGGGCCTCCAGTTGGTTGCGCTCGGCGCGCAGCCGATCGCGGTCCGCTCGCAGGGCCGCGGCCTGCGACGCGATGGCGCTGGCCGACGCTCGAGCGCTCACCGCTTCGTCGCGTGCGTCCTGAACGCGCTCGGCGCCGATCAGCAACCCGGCAGCGATCGCGAAGGTCGCCGCGATGGCCGGCGCGAGGATCTTCAACGCCCAGCTCTTGATCGTCTCCCCCCGCGCGCGCACGTCCCAGTCACTCTACCGAGCGCGGCGGCCGCTACTATCGATGCAGCGCCCATGTCCACGCATCGCCGCATGTCCCTGCGCACCGTCGCCACGCTGGCCGCCGCGATGTTGATGGCGTGCACCGGCGAGCCTGCTGCGCCCCCGACGCCCACTCCCAGCCTCACCCCGACGCTCACGCCGACCCCGAGCATGTCGCCGGCGCCGCGCTTCAGCACGGCCCGCGCGCTCGCCACGATCGAGCGCCTCTCCACGGATGCTCCCCGGCGCGAGGCGAGCAGCGGGAGCTACCGCCGGGCCGCCACCATCGTCGTGAGGGCGTTCGAGGGGCTCGGCTACGAGGTGACGCGTCAACGATTCGCGGTGCCCGCAGGCACGTGCGACGGCATCGAGGTTCCCGCGGGTAACTCGCAGAACGTCGTCGCGACCTCGCCGGGGTTCGATCCGTCCAAGCCGCACTTGGTCGTCGGCGGTCATCTCGACACCGTTCCCGACACCCCCGGCGCGAACGATAACGCGAGCGGCGTCGCGGTGATCCTCGAGCTCGCGCGCCTCGCGACGCTCGAGGCGCCGCGCGTGCCGATCGTCTGGGTGGCTTTCGGTGCCGAGGAACGTCGCCGTGGTCCGGGCCTCAACGCGTACTCGCTCGGTGCGCGCGACTACATCCGGCGGATGACGACCGCTCAGCGACGCTCCTTGAAGGGCTTCGTCAACATCGACATGGTCGGCATCGGCTCGAGCGTCAAGGTCGTTGGACGCGGCCGCATCACCGCGGAGCTGTTCGCCGCCGCGCGCCGGATCAGCGTCCCGGCCGTGGTGCATGCGGCGGTCCGGCAGGGGTTCTCCGACCACGTGCGCTTCCAAGCGGCCGGGTACTCGACCGGCTGGTTGTGGGCGGGTGACAGCGACACGCTGCACACGCCGCGCGATCGTCCGAGCGTGATCGACGACGCAGAGGTCGGCCGGATCGGGCGCACCGCGTGGGAGATGCTGCGACGCTTCCGCTTGTAGAGTCGAACCCCATGTCCTTCCTCGAGCAGATCACCGCTGCGCGCCGCGCACAAGCCCGCGCGCGCCTCGAGTCGCTGCCTGAGATCCAGGCTGCCGCTGCCGGTATGGAGCCGGCGCGAGACTTCGCCGCCGCGATCAGGGGAAAGGGCACCTCGGTCATCGCGGAGGTCAAGCGCGCCTCGCCGTCGGTCGGCGACATCGTCCCCGGCGCCGACGCCGTCGAGCGGGCAACGGCCTACGAGCGCGGCGGCGCTCGTGCCATCAGCGTCCTCACCGAGCCCGACTACTTCAAGGGATCGCTCGACGATCTGCGCGCCGTTCACGCTGCGGTCGGCGTACCGGTGATCCGCAAGGACTTCATCTGCGAGCCGCTGCAGGTGTGGGAGGCGCGTGCCGCCGGCGCCGACGCGATCCTTCTGATCGTGGCCGCGCTGTCCCAGACCGAGCTGGTCGCGTTGCAGGATCTCGCCGAACGGCTGGGCATGGCCGCGCTCGTCGAAACGCACAGCGCGGAGGAAGTTGCGCGCGCACGCGACGCCGGCGCGCGCATCATCGGGATCAACGCTCGCAACCTCGCGACCCTCGAGGTCGACCTCGGCGTCGTGACGCAGCTGTGCGCGTCGCTGCCCGAAGGCGTCACCACGGTGGGGGAGTCGGGCGTGCGCACTCGTGCCGACGTCGAAGCCATGGCGAAGGCGGGATGTGATGCCGTGCTTATCGGGGAGACGCTGATGCGCGCCGCTGATCCCGCCGCCGCGATCAGGGAATTGCTGGGCGCCTAGATGGAACGTGAAGGCGTCTTCCGGCGGATCAGGTATCCACTGATCGCGCTCGCGCTGGTGATCACGTACGGGATCGGTGGCTACATGTTGTTCGGGCACGGAGCGTTGGAGTCGGTGCACCGAACGCTGCTGGTGCTCACCACGGTCGGGTTCACGTTCAGCGATCCGCCGGCGATCGGCGAGAAGATCTTCACGGCGACGATCGCGCTGTTCGGCGTCGGGGTCTTCCTGGCCGCGCTCGCCGTCGTCGGGGCAGCCCTCGCGGAAGGGCATTTCGGAGAGATGTCGAGGAGGCGTCGGATGCAGGGCCAGGTCAACAAGCTGAAAGATCACTTCGTGGTCTGTGCGTACGGGCGGGTCGGGCGCGCGGTGGCGCGCGAGCTCGAAGCCAGCGGCGAGCCCTTCGTGGTGGTCGACCGACTCGAGGAGCTCGAAGGACGCATGCGCTCCGACGGCGTGCCCTACATCGTGGCCGACCCGACCTCAGAGGCAGTCCTGCGCGAGGCTGGGATCGAGCGGGCGCGCGGTCTGGTGTCCTGCGTCGACTCGGATGCGGACAACGTCTACATCGTGCTGACGGCGCGATCCCTGAAACCGGAGCTGTTCATCGTGGCGCGCGCGAGCGAGTCACCGGCCGCGGACCGCCTGTACCGGGCGGGCGCCGACCGCGTCGTGTCGCCCTACGTGTCGAGCGGACGGCATATGGCTGCCCTCGCGGTGCGACCGCGCGTCGTCGACTACCTCGAGATCACCGGGCAGGACTCACCGCCGCTCCGGCTCGACGAGTTCCAAGTGGATGAGAACTCGCCCTTCGTCGGACGTTCGGTCGGCGAGGCGTTCGACAGTGCAACGGTGCTGGTGCTGCGTCGCGACGACGGAACGGTGATGCCGAACCCGTCGCCGCACGAGCAGCTCCGTTCCGGCGATCTGGCCCTGTTGCTCGGGGAGCCTGGGGTACTGAAGAGCGCCGAGGGCTCCTAGATCAACCGACCCACCAGCGACGCGGACGCGACACGCGCGGCCACGCGGCGCCGGCGCGACGCCAGGGCCCACCATCCTGCGTTTCCTGAGCTACCCGGAACTCATCTCGGGCACGTTGGTGCGCTGTTACACTCGCTCGCTCATGGCTCGGAAGACTGATCCCGACATCGGCGGCCACTTCGGGCCGTACGGGGGCAAGTACGTCCCCGAAGCGCTGATGCATGCCCT
>JBKJXT010000111.1:0-3757 GCA_046716205.1 Actinomycetota bacterium | reverse complement strand
GCCCATCATGATGGTCATGTCTTCGACGATCGCCGGCGTGCTGCGGTACGCCGCGTTCAGCCTCGCGCTCGGCGAGCCGCCGATCCACCCCCTGCGACTGCTGCGCGCGGCAGGCCTCGGCGCGCTCTACAACGGCTTACTCACCCCATTCGTCTTCCCGATCGTGCGCAGCCTCGCGGCACGCACGCGCCCGGGCGCGGGGGAGGTGCTGCGATGAGTCTCGGCGCGGAGGATCGCGCGCGCGTCCGCCTCGCGCTGGTCGCGCTGGTGATCCTGTCGATGTTCGGCGTGCTCGTCGCGCGCCTGTGGTTCCTGCAGGTTCTCAGCGGCAAGAGCTTCGCGGAGGCGGCCACGCGCAACAGCGTGCGGATCGTGTCGGTCGAGGCACCGCGCGGGCGCATCCTGGATCGCAACGGCAAGGTCATCGTGCGCAACCGCACTTCCCTCGCCGTCGGCATGCGGCGCGATGCGCTCCCGAAGGATCGCAAGAAGCTCCTCGCGCTGAAGCGTCGCGTCGGCGAGCTGCTCGGTCTCACCGTCGGCGACATCGACACGCGGCTGGGGGACCGGCGCACCTCCCCGTACAAAGCCGTCGTGGTCGCCGACGACGTCGCCGAGGAGATCATCTTCACGATCCGCGAGCGTCAGGAGCAGTACCCCGGCGTCGAGACGCTGGCGCTCGCGGTGCGCACCTACCCGCACGGGCGCGTCGCCGCGCACATCCTTGGCTACGTCGGCGAAACGACAGAGGCGGAACTCGCCGAGCGCAAGGACCAGGGCTACCGGCTCGGCGACGACATCGGTCGCACCGGCATCGAGCGAACCTACGAGCAGTATCTGCGTGGGCGCCCGGGGCTCGACAAGCTCGAGGTGGATGCATCGGGTCGCGTGCTCGGTTCGCTCGGGCGCCAGGAGGCCACGCCCGGCAACGACGTGATCCTCTCCATCGACCTCGCCGCGCAGAAGGTCGCCGAGAAGGCCCTCGCCGAAGGGATCCTGCGTGCGCGGTCGCAGACGTTCCGCGAGGACGGTCGGCGTTTCCGCGCGCCCGGTGGCGCGACGGTCGTGCTCGACGCACAGACGGGCGAAGTCATCGCGATGGCGAGCGCGCCGACCTTCGACCCGCGCGAGTTCGTCGGCGGCGTGTCCGACGGGTACTGGGGCTTCCTCAACGACGCTAAGAACGACTACCCGTTGCTGAACCGCGCGATCCAGGCGAGCTATCCGCCGGGCTCGACGTACAAGCCGATCCTCGCCACCGCCGCGCTCACCACCGGCGCGGCATCACCGGGTTCCCGGTTCCCTTGCACGACGCAGTTCCGGTTCGGAGACACGATCTTCCGCAACTGGCAGCCGCGCAACGCGACCATCTCGCTCGCGCAGTCGCTGATCGAGAGCTGCGACACCGTCTACTACCACCTGGCGCGCAACTGGTGGCTGACAGAGAACTCCGCCGTCGGCGACGGTAAGAAGCCGCACGAGACGATGCAGGAGTGGTCGCGACGCTTCGGGCTCGGATCGCCGACGGGCATCGATCTTCCGCAAGAGGTGGCCGGCCGAGTTCCCGACCGTGCGTACCGCCGGACGACGTGGGAAGCCAACCGCAAGGAATACTGCGACACCTACCAGCGCACACGCCAGGCGCTGTTCGAGGATCTGTGCGAGCGCGGTTTCCTGTGGCGAGGTGGCGACGCCGTGAACATGTCGATCGGCCAAGGCGAGGTCGAGACGACCCCGCTGCAGATGGCCGTGGCCTACGCAGCGATCGCCAACGGCGGCAAGGTGATGCGGCCGCACTTCGGCATCGAGGTGCGCCGGCCGGGCGGCAAGGCCGTCAAGCGGTTCGCGCCCAAGGTCACCAAGAACGTAGATGCGTCCGCGTCCGCGATCCGGTACGTGCAGCGCGCGCTACGGGATGTCTCGAGCGAGGGCACTGCCCGGTTCCCGTACCGCGGTTGGCCGCTGGATGACATCCCGATGGCGGCGAAGACCGGCTCCGCGGAGATCGGGGGCAAGCAGCCCTTCAGCTGGTTCGCGACCTACGGGCCGGCGAACCGTCCGAAGTACGTCGTGGTGACCGTCGTGGAGCAGGCAGGGTTCGGATCCCAGGTCGCCGGGCCGGTATCGCGTCGCATCATGGACGAACTGTTCGACCGCCGGCCGCTGCCCATCGTCTTTGGAGCGAGGAGCGACTGATGGCCTCCTACGAAGCCATCGGGCGCGTCGAGCGCATCGGGCGCGAGCGCATCACCGGCAGGGCCTTGTCGGAGAAGGCGCCCGTCCGACACCTCGACCCGACGTTGATCTTCACCGCGCTCGTGTTGACGGCGTTCGGCAACCTCATGGTCTACAGCGCCTCGAGCACCCGTCTGCGCGCCGACGGGCTCGACCCGAACCGCTTCCTCGATCGTCAGATGCTCGCGTCGGGGATCGGGTTCGCTGCGATGATCGTCATCGCGTTCTTCAACTACCGTCGCTTCCGGGCGTGGGGGGGCCTTGCTTACGTCGCGTGCTTCGGGTTGCTCGTGGTGGTGCTGTCGCCGCTGGGCGCGAGCGTGAAGGGCGCGCAGCGATGGATCAACCTCGGCGCGTTCCAGCTGCAACCGTCGGAGTTCACCAAGATCGCGGTGCTCGTCGTGCTGGCGGCGTTGCTCGCGGAGCGCAAAGGATCCCCCAGCGGAGGCGACGCGATCAAGGCGATCATGCTCGTCGGGATCCCCGGCGCACTCATCTATCTGCAGCCCGACCTCGGCACCATGCTGGTGTTGATCGCGGTGCTGATGACGATGCTCGTCGTTAGTGGGATGCGGGCGCGCGTGCTCGTCATCCTCGTTCTGCTTGGCGTCGTCGGGATCGTGGGCGTGCTGCAGTCGGGCGTGTTGAAGGACTATCAAGTTGCGCGTCTGACTGGGTTCCTCGACCCCGGCAAGGATCCGCAACGTACGGGCTACAACCTCAACCAGGCGCGCATCGGGGTCGGGAGCGGCCAGCTCACCGGTAAGGGGTTGTTCAGCGGCACACAGACGAACCTCGACTTCGTCCCCGAGGTCCACACCGACTTCATCTTCGTCGCGATCGGCGAGGAGACAGGCTTCATCGGTGCGTGTGTGTTGCTGGGATTGTTCGCGATCCTGCTGTGGCGGGGGTTACGGATCGCGACGATCTCGAAGGACCATTTCGGAACGCTGCTCGCTTCGGGTGTGGTGGCGATGCTCGCGTTCCAGATGTTCATCAATATCGGCATGACGATTGGCGTCTCGCCGATCACCGGGATCCCGTTGCCGTTCGTGTCTTACGGCGGCTCGTCGATGATCACGACCTACGTCGCGACGGGGATCCTGCTCAACGTTCACATGCGCCGGTACACATAGGCGCGCAAAGGAGAAGCAGTGGAAGACAACGGAAACGCGACACCACGCGAGGAGATGCCGGCACCGGCGCCACGCGAAGGAACGACCGCCCCACGCGAGGAGACGCCGCGCGCGTCTCAGCCTCGCGCGGAGCGCGAAGCATCGCCGCCGGCGGTACCCACCGACGGCGGGAACGGCTCCGAGGGGGCCAACGGTTCTGAAGGCGGCGCTGGCCCCGAAGGCGGCGCTGGCCCCGAGGGTGGCCCGCCCGGCGCGCCCCGCAAACGCCGGCGCGGCAAGCGCGGCGGGAAGCGCCACAAGAAGAAGACGCCCGGCGCGCCCGGGGATCCCGCGGCAGCCGGCGACGACGACGGCGGGGACGCCGACGCCGACGCCGAGGACATGGT
>JBKJXT010000110.1:0-2580 GCA_046716205.1 Actinomycetota bacterium | reverse complement strand
TCCAGGGTTACGCCCGCGAGCAGGGGATGACGGAAGGTGATGACCTCGCCGTGCTCGTCGAGGATCCCGGTGCGCTCGGCTTCGGCCAGGCCGGCCGCGGGATCGAGAGACGTTGCGCGGCTCACGAGCGCGACGGTCGGGCGCGCCATCAACGCCGCGAGTCTCACGACTTCGGTTGCAGCTGCGGAGAGGCCCTCGATGCTGCGAGCGAGCAACGGTTGAAGCGACGCGGGGATACGGTCGAAGTCGAGGCGCGACCCTGGTTGTAGCGAGCGAACGAACTCGATGGCGAACAATGGGTTCCCGCCAGTGGCTTCGTGCAGACGCAACAACTGTGGTCGAGTAAGGGTGACCCCGAGTCGCTGCGTCAAAACGCGGTGGATCGCGCCGACACTCAACGGTCCGACATCGACCCGCACGAATCGATCGACCGCATCGCGCGCGAGGATAGAGAGTGAGTTCGTGTGTGATGGGCGACTCGTGAAAACGAACGCGACCGGATCGGTGGCGATGCGTCGCGCGACGAAAGCGATAACGCGCGCACTCGGCTCGTCTAGCCAGTGCGCGTCGTCGATAGCGACCAGCACCGGTTGGTTCGTGCTGATCGCGCGCAGCAACGTGGTTAAGCCCGTGGCGGCGGCGTGCCAGCCGCCGGCAGGCTCGGACGAGCGTAGGAGCGCCGCGTCGAGCGCGCGGCGCTGCGGATCGGGCAAGCTAGCGAACGCCCCCTCGTCGAGAGGAGCGAGCGTGTCGGCGAGCCCAAGGAACACGGATCCTGTCTCGGCTTCGACGGGGCGGCAGCGCAAGACACGGAATCCGGAAGCGAGAGCGGTGGCGATGACCTGCTCGAACAGCATGGTCTTGCCGATCCCTGCCTCGCCTTCGATCCATGCGATACCGGGTTCGCCTTGGATGGTGCGTTCGAGCAGATCGGTTACAGCACGGGTTTCGCTCGCGCGTCCCGCTTGCGGGGAAGACGCCGTTCCGACGGCTGGGAGGTCATGCACCTCCGCATCATGCGTGTCGCGTCGCGCAACCGTAAAGCGGGGATCTAAACCGGCTGTTCGTCCGCGTGAACCTCGACCGAGGCTAGGTCGAGGGCTAAGACGGGCTGCGGATCAGGCTGGAATGGGCACGCCGCCATCCGCTGTAGCTGCCCGCGCCTTGGGTGCAGGCGACGAGCAGCAACGCGAACGTGGGATTCTTCCCTACCGGTAGGTTCTCTGCGATTTTGGCTTTGATCCTCTCTCGCCTAGGGCTACCTCGGACGTTCCCAGACGGTATAAGAACACCTTGACGCTCAGCGACTCGTTCGCGTCCGTCGTCTACTCGACAGCGAAGACCGGGCTTTGAGGAGGTGTTGGTTACGGCTCCGCTTTATCCCGACATCGAGCCCTACGAGTCCGGAATGCTCGACGTTGGAGACGGTCAGCAGATCTACTGGGAGGCGTGCGGCAACCCGACGGGACGCCCGGCGCTGGTGCTTCACGGCGGGCCGGGGTCCGGTTGCTCCAGAAACATGCGACGACCATTCGATCCCGACGCCTATCGGGTGATCCTCTTCGATCAGCGCGAGTGCGGCCGCAGCACCCCACACGCCAGCGATCCCGCGACCGATCTGAGCGTAAACACGACCAAGCACCTTCTCGAGGACATCGAGCTGTTGCGCGCGCACGCAGGGGTCGAGCGTTGGCTCATCTTCGGTGGCTCGTGGGGATGTACGCTCGCTCTCGCGTACGCAGAACGGCACCCGGATCTCGTTTCAGCCCTCGTTCTGTCTGGGGTCACGACCACACGGCGCTCTGAGATCGACTGGCTCTATCGCACAGTCGCACCCCTCTACCCCGAGCAGTACGCGCGATTCATCGCTGGCGCGCGAGGTCAGGGAGACGACATCGTGGAGGCGTATCGCCGCCTGCTCGCACATCCTGACGCGGCTGTGCGGCAGCAGGCAGCCGGGGACTGGTGTGAGTGGGAGAACGCGCTCGTGTCGATCGATCCCAACGCACAGACTCCCGCCCGAGGGCTGACGCCGGAGTTCCAGATGGCGTTCGCTCGTATCGTGACGCACTACTTCAGCCACGCCGCGTGGCTTGAGGAAGGCGAGTTGTTACGAGGTGCTAGTGCGCTTCAAGGCATCCCCGGCGTCATGATCCAGGGCCGCTTTGACGTGAACGCGCCCCTCGTCACCGCGTGGGAGCTAGCGCACACGTGGCCCGATTCTGAATTGGTCGTCGTCGACAACGCCGGTCATTCCGGTGCGGACCCGGGGATGACGGAAGCCCTCGTTGCCGCACTGGATCGGTTCCGCTAAACGCAGCAACCCCACTCGGGCGGGCCGATCCAAAGGCTCTGACCTGGGATGCGGGTGCTCTTGGACCGTTCCCTTGGCCTCCGCTGATTTGCGACAATGAGCCGGTCGAACCAGGCGGGACAGCGCTCTCGACGGGCGCTGGAGCCAGCTGACATCCTCGGAGCATAGGCACACGACCGCGCTGTACGGTTGATGCGTGAGTGAGTCGCGGCCCATCGAGGTTGGGTTCCGAAAGCCGCCCGGTACGCCGCGGCCCGGGCCTACGG
>JBKJXT010000109.1:0-7688 GCA_046716205.1 Actinomycetota bacterium | reverse complement strand
GGTGGTGCCGGTGTCGGTGGAGCCGGTGTCGGTGGAGCCGGTGTCGGTGGAGCCGGTGTCGGTGGAGCCGGTGTCGGTGGAGCCGGTTTCGGTGGAGCCGGTGTCGGTGGAGCCGGTGTCGGTGGAGCCGGTGTCGGTGGAGCCGGTGTCGGTGTCGTTCGCTTCCTCTAGAGCCGGAACCGCAACGTTGCCGTAGAAGGAGCCCTTCCTTGCGTCTTGCCACCCGGCGAATGCGGTTCCACCCACGATCGAGATGTGGAGCTGCACGTATACCGTCGAGTCGCTCGATCCCGCTGGGATCGCGACTTCGAAGTCGACCTCACGCACGCCCGGCCCCCCGGCCGAGGAGTACGGGCACGCGCCAGGTGGCATCCTCGAGGTGAACGCTTCGTCGTCGATGCAGACGGACGCGCTCGTGATGTCGTGGTCCAGGTGCGCGTGGATGTTGATGACCGATCCGGTCCGCTCGAACGATGCCGTGCCTATGTCGCGAGCGTCGCGTCCGACCTCGACCGTGGCTATCACGCTTTCGGCAGTCCCGCCCGTGTGCGCAAGAGCCGGGTACGCGCCGGTCAATGTCAGTAGAAGAACCGTTCCGCAGAGTGCGGCAAGACGACGTCCCATTACCCCTCCCACCATAGGAGAGCCCCAAAGCTCGGTGCCCCCGCCACCCAAGATGGGCGGCTGTGCTCTGAGGTTCGGGCGACGCATAGGCTGTCTTGAGGGTTTCTTAGGCTGAACTGCCTATGTGTCTGCGATTTAGTCACAACGGGTCAGCCGCCATGGTGGGTTCCTGTCACCCCTGGGCCGGCTCCTGAGCCGTTCGCGAGTAGTCCGCGACTCGATGCTGAATGATGATCTCTGCTGTAGCTTCCAACCGATGGCGCACGAACGATCGCCGAAGGACGGCCAAGGATGACCCTTGCCGCCTTCCTTGTGATGGTCGCGGGCATCGGGGGGAACGTGGTCGCGATCCGGCTGTTGCTACGCGAGTCGGGCATCGAACCGCTTTGGGCCGCAGCGTCCCGCTTCCTGATCGCTGCGATCATCTTCGCGATCATCGCAGCTGTGCTACGCGCCCCGATCCCCGATCGCCGTGCCTTGGGCGGCGCTGTCCTCTACGGCGTCCTCGCGTTCGGGGCCTTCTTCGGATTCATGTATTGGGGCCTGCAGGAGGTGCCCGCGGGGCTCGCCGGCGTGCTGCTTGCAACGGTCCCATTGATCACGTTCCTCCTGGCCCTCCTGCACGGCCAGGAACGTTTCCGGCTCGATAGCTTGGTCGGGTCGGCGATCGTCGTCGCGGGGAGCGCAGTGATCTTTCGCAGCGGCGCGTACGCAGATGTTCCGATCCTGTCCTCACTGGCGATCCTGGGCGCAGCCGTGAGCGCCGCGGAGGGCGCGATCATCGTGAAGGCGTTCCCGGCCGTGCATCCGGCGATGCGCAACGCCGTCGGGATGGCGGTCGGCACGCTGATGTTGTTCGTGCTGATGTCTCTCTTCGGCGAGTCGGTGGCGATCCCGAAGGATGCGGCCACGTGGGCGGCGCAAGCCTATCTCGTCATCGGCGGATCGATCGGAGTGTTCGGGCTCTACCTCCTGGTCCTTGCGAAATGGACGGCGAGCGCAGTGTCCTTCGCGTTCGTCCTGGCGCCTCTCGTCGGGATCGTGCTGGCGGCGTGGTTGCTGGACGAGAAGATCACCGCGACCTTCGTCGTCGGGTCGGTAGTGGTTCTGGTCGGTGTGTATCTGGGAGCGCTGCGTCCGGCGCGCGAAGCGGGCACAGCGGCGGATCAGGCTACGTAGCGCGACTCGGGTCCTTCTCTCCCACGGTGATGCTCCCGGCCATCCCGGCACTACCGATCTGTTCAAGGATGTGGATCAGGCTCGACCGTGCGACTGCGGCTGAGCGACGCGCGTCGCACGCGCACTCTCCGATCGCAGTGTCGCCCGATCAGCTTGCAGCTCGCTTCTGCTCGTAGCGTGCCGCCGCGGCGTCAAGGTTCGGCAAGAAAGCCAGCACCTCGTCGCGCGCTCGTTCGGCCTCGTCGTCCAAACCGGTCAGGTTCTCGAGGTTCCAGTGCTTCATCAGGACGGGCAGCAGAACCTGATCATGATGGATCCGCAGATCATAGATCCCGGCCTTCGCCATCTGGATCGCCTTCTCGCGGAAGCCAGGGAGCTCAAGCCCCGGCATCGAAAAGCCGAGCACCTGGCGCGTGATCGCGCGTACGGTCGCCGATGCGTCGATCTCTAACGCGCGCACGGTGAGGTTTCGATAGAAGACGTAGTGCAGGTTCTCGTCCGTCGCGATGCGCGCCATCAACTGCTCTGCGCGCGGATCCTCGGTGATCGCGCCGGCGTTGCGGTGCGAGATCCTCGTCGCGAGTTCCTGCAGCGTCACGTAGGCCAATCCGTCCAGGGGCGTCAGCTCAACTGGGTAATAGCCACGCGAGACGTGATCCATGCGCGCGCGCTCGAGCCCGACCGGATCGACACCTCGCGTGACGGTTAGGAAGTCGCGCATCGCGATCGAATGCCGTCCTTCCTCTGCGGTCCAACGCCGCACCCACTCCCCCCAAGGCCCGTCGCCGCCGAAAGTCTGCGTGATCGCCAAGTGGTAGTAGGGCAAGTTGTCCTCGGTCAGCAGGTTCAGCTCCAGCGCCGTCTGGGCGATGTCCGGAAGCCGGCTGTCGGAGGGCTGCCATGGTTCGGTCTCGAAGCCTCGACCTTCGTCCCACGGGACGTAGTCGTGCGGGAACCACTCCTGCGCCATCTTCAGGTGGCGCTCCAGAAGGCTTCCGACCTCGGGCTCTAGTTCACGGAGCACGTCTGTGTGTGTGGTCGCTGTCGGCATCAGGCACCTCCATTGTTACGGGAGCGTAACTTACGGTGCAGTAGGTTACGGGCGCGTAGCTTGGCTGTCAAAACGCGATGCTGCCAACAGACAGTGAAGCTTGACACGCGCCGGGCGATGGATGCGGACGGCCTCCTCGATCTAGGACTGAGTGATGTTCACCATCCACGGAAGGCCGAACTTGTCGGTGCACATCCCGAACGTGTCGCCCCACATCTGCTTGTCCAGAGGCATCTGCACGTTGCCGCCTGCCGATAGCTTGTTCCAGTAGCCGGTGAGCTCGTCGGCGTTGTCGCCGCTGAGGCTTACCGTCATGGTATTGCCGGGCTGGAGCTCCATCCCGGGCGGCGGATCGCTTGCCATCAGCGTGAACCCGCTGTCCGTCTCGAGCATCGCGTGCATGATCTTGTCGGCGATCTCCGGGTTCTGCTCGCCGTACTCGCCGAAGGTGTTCACCGCAAGAGTTCCGCCGAACACGCTCTGGTAGAACTCCATCGCCTCTTTCGTGTTACCCGCGAAGCTCAGGTACGGATTGAGTCGTGACCCCATACGACACTCCTTGTGATCGAGTCGAACCGGTTCGCGGTGCGCCCTGTGGACAGGCGACCAGACACTAGCCGACTGGCTCGGGGCTCCTCATCTCAGCCGCTGCCTTCAAGGAGCGAGGCTCCTCGCGACGTCGATGAAGTCCCGGATGCGGCTTGCCTCGGCTGCGGCGCGTGCGAAGACCCACAACCTGACGCGATCGCGATCGAGCTGCAACAGGTCGGCGAAGCGCGCGATGGCTCTCTTCTGCTCCGACGCCATCTGCTCCCGACAGACCCTGACGAGGTGTTGCGTCGCGTCATACGCCGGGTCGCCGATGAAAGGCTTGGGATCGATCACGAGCCATGGCTCGCGATCTCCACTCAACACGTTCTTCGCGTGCAGGTCGGTGTGCAGGAGCACGTGCCTGTGCGCGGTGCGTGGCAGTTCCTCGAACAGGCGGAGGCCCTCGCGGACGAGTCCTCCATCGATCCAACTCTCAGGCTTGTCGAGAGTTTCGCGCGACCACGCGGCGGTCATCTCCGACAACGGACGGAACGGTTGGTCGTCCACAGGCGCTTGCCAGAAGCGCCGGAGAAGTCCGGCGAGGATCTCAGCATGCTGGGACGCAGGCTCTCGGTCGAGCAGATACCCGTCCGGATCGCAGCGTTCGAGCAGCATCGCGTTGTGAACACGATCTGCTCCGAGCAAGAGCACCGTCGGATCACCCTTCAGCAGCTCGAGCGCGTCGATCTCATGCTCGGCTTCGAAGTGCGGCAGCCCGACCTTGAGCACTGCAGCGGTTCCATCGTTCCTCGTAACTTCAGCGACCCACGAGGCGCACCCATCGTGATCGACCGTCGATCCGAGAGTGAGGCGCCAACTGGAGATGAGTTGATGGACGGTCCCGGGAAGCCGCTCGAGCCACGCCATGTGTTCAGGCGCTTCCTCGCAGGTCGAGCGCAGCCGCTCGGGTATGAACATGAAGCGCCAACGTAGCCGCCGGCCCGCGAAGCACGCTACCCAGCGTGGCGGAATCCGACCACGCATTTACGATCCGCGTCGCGGACTGTCGGTCTGCCGCAGTGCTTCTTCCGGGACCCCGACGGTCACCTCTTCGAGATCAGCGCCGTTCATCGCGGCGGAGGAAGGCTTCGAGTACACCGGCGCGCCGACTGCCAGTCATGGATGGCCGACGTCGGCTTCCTGGACACCTATGTCGAGACGCTGGTGGGTCCCGACTCGATGGTGGTCGGGATGAAACCGAACTAGGAGAGAGCTACCGCTTCCCCACCCTGGAACTCTCTATCGGTCGATCTTGGGCCACGCCGAGAAACAAAACCTGGTGTCAATCATCGTCGGCCATGCGGCATCGACCAGCGATGAGATGCAGACGCGCGTCATCGAGTACTGGCGTCTCGTCGAGGGCGATCTCGGTGCTCGAGTTGGTAAGGGGCTCGCGGAGCGGCGAGAAAGCCTGTGAATCTGAGGTTCAGTCAGGCTTGATGTTCTGGTTCAAGCGGAAGAAGTTCGACGGGTCGTAGGCGCGCTTCAACGCCTTGAGTCTGTCGTACTTCTCGACGCCGTACGCTTCGCGGATCCGCTCTTCGCCTTCCTCCATGAGGAAGTTGACGTAGACGCTCGTGTGGTGCGGCGCGAGGGCGGACCAGAATCCGCGCGCCCACGCGCGTTCCTCCTCGAAGCCCTCGGACGTGACGGTGTTGCCGTTGATGTTGAAGGTGAAACCGGCGGTGCGTCCATTGAACGCGGTGTCGTTCTCGCCGACGCGCGCGACCGCGCCGCCCATCTGCCACAAGGCGAGGCTCGTGATCGGCGAATCGATGCGCTGACCCCACTCGGACGTGATGTCGATAACGTCGTCGTTCAGTTCCGCGACATCGCAGGACCGGACGTAGTAGGACCAGCCGCGCTGGAAACCCGGATCGAGCGTCGCTTGATGCTCGACGAACGGCTTGGGAACGCATAGGTCGAGCAGAGGAGAGCCGAACGCTTTCAGCGGGCGCATGATCCGCTCGCCGTCCTCGACGGGACCCGCGTAACAGGCGGCGACGCCGATGATGCGCTCGCCGACCAGATCTCGCGGGACGATCGGCAGATCCGGAGTCTTGCGCTGCGTCACGATCGTCATGAGCTCGTCGGGCGCCTCCGCGATCCAGTCGCGATAGAAGCGCAACACCTCGGGCGCATCGGTCATCCGCCAGAACACAGGTCCGGCCATGACGATGGGACCGATCGGGTTCAATCGGAACTCGAACTGGGTCACGACGCCGAAGTTGCCGCCGCCGCCGCGCACGCCCCAGAAGAGATCTGCGTTCTCGCTCTCGCTCGCCTTGATGTAGCTGCAGTCGGCGGTGACGACGTCGACCGACAGCAGGTTGTCGATCGACAGTCCGTACTTCCTGTGTTGCCAGCCGATGCCGCCGCCGAGCGTGAGCCCCGCCATGCCGGTGTGCGTGACGATGCCGGCCGGAACGGCCAGGCCGAACGGCTGCGTTTCGTGATCGAGTTCGCCGAGAAGCACGCCCGGTTGCACGCGCACGGTGCGCTTGTCGGGATCGACGACGATGCCTCTCATCGGTGACAGGTCGAGCACGATGCCGCCGTCACATGTCGACAACCCGGGAAAGCTGTGACCGCCGCCACGGACAGCCGTCAGCGCGTCTCGATCGCGCGCGAACCGAACCGCGGCTGTGACGTCGGCGACGCCCGTGCATCGAGCGACGAGAGCGGGATAGCGGTCGATCGACCCGTTCCATACACGACGATGCGCGTCGTACTCCGCGTCGGCCGGTCGTACGAGCTCTCCGCGGAATGCCGTGCGTAGGGAATCGATGGAGGAATCGTCGATGAGCGTTGCGTCGGCGACCGTGCTCATGAACCCCCTCGCTCGTGGATCTCAGATTCTCGCATGGACAAGCGGGCGCGCGCGCGAAGCGTGCGAACACCTTCTGAAATCGAACTCGTACTTTCGGAACCGGCGATTCCGGTCGGCTACAAAGTCGCGCTCGATCGAGGATGGTCACGGATAAATGCCTAGAGCCTTAGACCCCCAGCACGGTGAACCCGCCGTCGGACAGTGGCGCCAGGGGGACCTCGGCGGCTCCGCATCGCGCCAGATCGGTGCTGGCGTCAACGGCTACGCCCGCTGAGTCCGGCCGTGAGGGACCGCCATCGGAGATCCTGACGTAGAACGTGTTGCGATCGGATCCGCGTCCAGATAGGAAGAGCTCGCGCGTGCCGTCGTCCCGCGTGACAACCTCGGCGCAGGTGATGGACGGCTCGGCGTGAGCTTCGCCCTCCGGACAGGTCCCCACCGGGCCTGGAGCCGAAGCCGCCGCCCAGTAGGACACCGACCAGCGCCAGCGATCGGCCGTGTGGCTCGATGCACCGGCGACGGTCAGGCATGCTCCGCCGAAGGACCCCGAACCGGCGGCTGCGACGTCGGGCTTGGCCGCGGTTGCCGGGCTCAGTACCCCGGAGACGAAGACGGCCGCGATCATGGGGAGGACCCAGGCGCTCACAACGATTCCTCTCGGCTGGCTCATGAGCCCACCTTCGACGTCGAAGCCGAAGTTCCTACCGGCCGTCGCCCGCAGGCAACACACGCGTTCCGAAACCTCCTTCGCGAAGAGCTCAAAACTGGAGCCGTCGAGGACATGACGGGACCCGCGCATCAACCTGATCCATGGGCGCAGCTGTCTGGTTTGAGACTTCGGATAACGGCGGAGTGACGCCTCTCCAGCACGCTTGTTTCAGAAGCCCTCTCCCTGGGGAGAGGCGAGGTGTTACATCGTTCAGAGGAGGACACATGTCAGGGAAGAGAAGCCGCACGATCGCATTCATTATCGCGCAAGGCGCGATAATGACGTTGGCGGTGGTGCTCGCGACGACCAGTGGGGCAGCCGCCCCCAACGGGAACAGCGGAACGGTCAAGATCGATGGCACAGCGTTCGACGATCACCGCGACAACGAACCCCACCCCTCATGCGACTTCCGCGTGACCTTCTGGGGCTACGGTGAAGGACGCGAAGCAACCGCAACGTTCGCGCTGCAATCACCGACGAAGGCAACGACTGGTTCGGGGACCATCTCATACGGTCCGATCGACGTCGGCACTGATCCTGCCGGCGGCGGGAATGACCCCGACGGGAGTATCGTGGTGAATCTCGCCTCGTTCTTGGACGACTCCGGTGCGACCGCGCATCCCCAGCAAGGGTTCCACGTGAAGCTCACGGTGAACGCAACCGGCTCGCAGGGCGCAGATGTCAAGCACAAGGTCTTCTGGGTC
>JBKJXT010000108.1:0-4357 GCA_046716205.1 Actinomycetota bacterium | reverse complement strand
CCACATCGCCTCGACGAAGTCGCCGGCGTAGCCCCAATCACGCTCGAAATCGAGATTCCCGAGCACGATGTGGTCCTGCAGCCCGAGCGCGATGCGAGCGACCGCAGCCGTCACCTTGCGCGTGAAGAACTCGTGCGAGCGTCGCGGGCCTTCGTGGTTGAAGCAGATCCCGCTGCACGCGAACATCCCATACGACTCGCGGTAGTTGACCGTCATGTGGTGCGCGTACACCTTGGCGACCCCGTAGGGCGAGCGGGGATGGTAGGCGGTCAGCTCGTTCTGCGGCGTCTCGCGTACCTTGCCGAACATCTCACTGGACGACGCCTGGTAGAAGCGGGATGCAGGGCTGGTGCGGCGCAGCGCCTCGAGCATCCGCAGCGCGCCGAGCCCGGTCACGTTGCCGGTCACCTCCGGCTGGTTGAACGAGAGCTTCACGAAGCTGATCGCGCCAAGGTTGTAGACCTCGTCGGGCTGCGCGAACGCGACCGCGTGGATCAGCGACGACAGATCGGTCAGGTCACCTTCGATCAGCTCGACCTCGGGCATGTTCGCTTCGATGAGTGCGCGCTTGGGGTTGCTCTGACCTCGGATCAGACCGCAGACGCGGTAGCCCTTCGCGATCAACAGCTCGGCGAGATGCTGCCCGTCTTGGCCCGTTATCCCCGTGATCAGTGCGCTCTTCTGGGACATGGCATCGAGCGTAGCATCTCGGGTGCGCGCTCTCGGGCGGCTGTGCCGCATCGTCCTGCAATGCGTTACGGGGCCAGGATCGCCCCGGTGATCTCGGTGCCGGCCGGGACCACGACCCCGCTGCCCAGTACCGAATCGCGCACGATCGCGCCGTTGCCGACCGATGCGCCGGCGTGCAGGACGCTGCGCTCGATCACCGCGCCGGCCCCCACCGCACATCCGGGTCCCAGACAGACCAGTGGGCCGAGGTGCGCGCCCGGTCCGACCGGCGCGTGGTGCAGCAGCGTCGGCCCGACGATGCGCGTCCCGTCGGAGAGCTCCTTGGTGTCGGTGAACATCGTTCCGTCGATCTCGGCGCGCGCCGTACCCTGCAGGACGTCGAAATGCGCTTGGAGATAACGCTGCGGGTTGCCGATGTCGAGCCAGTAGCCGGCGTCCACATGCCCGAACACGGCCGCCTTCCGCTCGAGCAGTGCGGGGAAGAGCTGGCGCTCGAACGACCATGGGGTGTCGGCAGGGATGTCGGCCAGGATGGAGGGCTCCAGCACGTAGATCCCTGCGTTGATGTCGCCGGCGACGAGCTCCTGCGGCTTCTCGAGGAACGCGCGCACGCGCCCGTCGGGGTCCAAGGGCACCAGCCCGTACGGGCGCGCGTCGCCAACCGGGGTGAGGCACAGCGTGAGCGCCGCGTCGTTCTGCGTGTGTGTCGCGATCACCGCGCTCACGTCGACGTCGGTCAGCACGTCGCCGTTGAACACGATCGTCGTGGCGTCGAGTTGGTCGAGCTGCGAGCGGACCGCACCGGCGGTGTCGAGCGGCTTCGTCTCGATCGAGATGTGTAGACCGACGCCGACGAGCGCGCGCATCTTGTCTGCGAACGGCCCAAAGGCATCGGGAAGGTATCCCGTTAGCAGCGTGACGTCGTTCACGCCGTGACGCGCCAGCAGCCGGATCTGATGCTCGAGGAACGGACGGTTGCAGATCGGCAGCAGGGACTTCGGCGTGTGGTCGGTCAGGGGACGGAGCCGCGTGCCGAACCCCCCGGCGAGGATCAGTGCTTTCACAGCGCGTCGAGGATGTCCGGCAGCGCGCGCGCCAAGGCGTCTTCCCACGACGGCAACGACTCGAAGCCCGCCTCGCGCCACGCGGGCGCATCCAGTGGCGCGTAGGCAGGGCGCAGCGCCGGGCGTTTGGGCGCGTCGCGCGTCGCGACCGGCTCGACGAGACCGGCATCCATGCCGGCGCCCGCGACGATCGCTCGCGCGAACGCATATCGGCTCACTTCGCCGGTGTTCGCGACGTGGAAGGTTCCGGCGGCCGGGTGCTCGATGAGGCGCACGAGCGCGCGCGCGAGGTCGTCGGTCGAGGTCGGTGAGCCGACCTGATCGTCGACGACTTGCAACGGCCCCTTTCGCGCAGCGCCGAGGATGGCGGTGACGAAGTTGCGAGCAGAGGCACCCGAGGCGACGCGCGCGCCGTACAACCACGCCGTGCGCGCGATCGCGCAACGCGCCGGCGCGACCTCCGCGGCCTCGAGCTCGCCGGCAAGCTTGGTCGCGCCGTAGACCTGGATCGGGCTCGTGGGGTCGGTTTCGACGTAGGGACGCATCGACACGCCGTCGAAGACGTAATCGGTCGAGACGACCACGACGAAGGCGTCGGTCGCCGCTGCCACGTTGCGCGCGCCGTGGGCGTTCACTGCCAGCGCGCGATCGCGGTCGCCTTCGCAGGCGTCGACGTCGGTCCACGCCACGGCGTGGATGATGCAGTCAGGCTCGGCGGCCTCGATGATCTTGCGGCAGGCCTCCGCGTCGGTGACCTCCAGCACGTCGTGTCCGAGCGCGATCATCTCGTGGTGCTCGAGTGCGCGGGCGAGCGACGCGCCGAGCTGTCCCCCCGCGCCGGTCACCACAACCCGCAAAGCTGTCACCGCGTTGGACGATACATGGACCTAGATCCTGCGGCAGACCTGCTTGGGTGGCGGGGGCTTGCTGAGCGTCGGCGTCGGCGATCCCGAGGTGGTCGGCGACACGATGCGGTCCTTGCCGAGGTAGAGCTTGAGGTCGGCGAAGGAATCGACGGTCGCCGCCACGATGACCGAGCCGGGGTAGATCCTCTGCACGAGCTTGGCTTTGAGCTCCCGGCCGGGCTGGTAGACGATCGTCGTGACTTCGTACTGACGATCCGCCGTCTGGACGTAGCGCGTGCGGAAGCCTCTCTGTTTCAGGCGGGCGGCTTGCGTGGTGGCGAGGCCCGTCTTGCCCGCGCCGTTGTAGATGTCCAGCAAAACGTCCTTCGGCTTGGGTACCGACGCGCCGGTCAGTCCGACGCGGGGAAGCGGTGCGTCCGCGGCGATCGCGTCGAAGAGGCGTCGCGTCGAGTCGGAGCGCGCGACGACATAGGAGACCCCACCGATGTACCTCGGGTCGTTCGGCACGATGCGGAAGTCGATGTTGCGCTCGCCGACGCTCGCAAGCTTCGCCGCGATCGAGCGCGCGAGCCCGACGTCGACCTTCTTGGAAACGGTGAAGCCACCCTTCAGCGCGTCGGCGAGCCTGTTGACCTTCGTGAGATCGAGCAGGAACCCGGCGGTCTTCACCTTCTTCAGCAGAGCCCGCATGAAGGCTTGCTGGCGGTCGATCCGGCCGAGGTCGGCACGCGGATCGAAGTAACGAGCGCGCACGTAGGACAGCGCTGTCTGCCCGCCCATCGTCCAGCAGCCGGCCGAGGGGATCTTGAGTCCCGACTTCTTGTCGTTGATCGCTCGGTTGACGGTGATATCAACCCCGCCGACCGCGTCCACGATCGCGCGGAACGAGACGAAGTTGATCTCCAGGTAATGATGGATCTCCAAACCGGTGAACCGCTTTACCGTGTCGAATAGGAGCTGGCGGCCACCGAAGGCGTAGGCGGCGTTTAACTTGTTGAACCCGTGCCCCGGGATCTCGACGCGGAGATCGCGCGGCAGGCTCACCATGACCGCCTTCTTCTCCTTGGAGACGTGGAGCACGATGACCGTGTCGGCGCGCTTGCCGCTGGAGGACCTGTTGAACTGGGGGAGGTTGCGCTCCTCCTCGGGAACGACGTCACGCCGGTCGCTGCCGACAACCAGGATGTTCATCGGTTCGCCCGGCGCGGTCGCGGCGAGACCGGCCATGGTCACTGATTGATCTCCGAACGTGTTGCCGAGCTTGTTCAGGATGAAGAAGCCGTAGCCGACATACGACAGGGTCAACGAGAGCACGCCGATGAGCACGACCTTCAGCACCTTTCGGCGAGGGCGCTTGGGCCGGACCGGGATCTCGAGCTTCTTCAGTCCGTCGTACATGGGATGCCGGATTCTACCTACGTAGGTGTGAGGCCGCGCGATGTCCGTTCGGACATCTATAGCGTCCGGCGCGCCCACTCCGCGGTCTGGACCACGCCTTCTACCAGCGACGTCGTCGGGCTCCACCGAAGCGTCCGGCGCGCGAGCGCGATGTCCACGCAGGATCGCTGCAGCTCGCCGGGGCGCGCCGGCTCGAAGCGAGGCTCGACGTCCTTGCCGACCGCGGCGGCGCAGGCGCGCAGCAGCTCGACGACGTCGGTCTCGGTCGAGGTCCCGATGTTGAACACCCCGGTCGTGTCCGGCTCGATCGCGCGCACGAACGCATCGACGACGTCGGCG
>JBKJXT010000107.1:0-11725 GCA_046716205.1 Actinomycetota bacterium | reverse complement strand
CGCTTCATGCGACCCTCTCCCCTGGTGCAGCGACCTCCAACGTTGATGAGGGATAGCTTCGGCACCGCGATCCCATCCCCTTCCCGCAGGGCGCGAGACAGAGGGATGCCGCGCCGGAGAGGAAGCTCTCGAACCTCCCCGGCAGCGGCTCACTTCATGTTCGACATCGCAGCTGCCGGGCCCTACGGCGGGATCCTCAATCTCGACCCCCGCAGGTTGTGATGCGCACAATCAATCGGTGCCGACAAGATCCGCGGCGCGCAACGCTAGGTAGAGCTCGGAGATACCCGCGGGGGACTTCGGGTCCCGGCCGGTGAGCTCTTTCACGCGGGCCAGCCGGTAGGCGACGGTGTTCGGGTGAAGGAAGAGCCGCTTCGCTACCGTCGGCAGCGAGGGCCCACTCTTGATGTATTCCACCAGGGTGGCGTACAGGTCGGGATGGCCTGCGAGGGGGTCGAGCACGACCTGCGCGAGACGGCGCGCGACACCTCGCTCACGGAGGAGGAGCTCCTCGACCAGAACCTCGCCGTACACGGCGACCGGAGCGTTCGAGCCACCGCGGGTGGCCGTCAACGCGATCGACGCTTCCCGGTACGAGCCGGAGACCTCGGCGAGGGAGTCCCGCGCGCGGCCCACGCCCGCGGTAACCGCCGCGCCGATCTGTTCGCTCGCTCGCTCGACGTAGGTGCGCAGGGCGGCAATCATCGCATCCTCGCCGTTCTCCGCGGGGAACACGATTACCAATTCGGCACCTCGAGTAACCGCGAGTGAGCGTTTCGCCTCCGGAAGATCCGCGGCCATCGAGCGGAGACGGTGCTGGAGACTCCGCAAGGCGCCGTCCCCTTCGGTCTGCGCGACCGCGATCAGGGCTACCGAGGGACGCGCGGCGGGATCCAGGCCGAGCGCTTCGGCGCGGGCAAGGATCTCCTCGGCGGTGAGCGCGCCGGAGATCGCCCCTTCAAGGAAGTCCCGGCGCGCGGCCTCACGATCCGAGGACAGTCTCTCGTACTCCTCGAGGTAGGACTGTGCGACCGCCCCGGACACTTCGTCAACCCACCGCATGACGGCGGTGGCCAGATCAAGTCCTGCGCGAAGGCCGTCGCGCTCGTCTCCGACGAGGGAGACCGCCTCCACCCATGCGAGCTGAGCACCCATCCGGTACGCGGCGAGCAGAGCCGACAGCGGTACACCCTCTCTGGCGCGCCGCTCGGCGCTGTCCCTGATGAATCGAAGTTCTTCGGCGCTCGGCCCCTTGTTGCGGCGCATCGAGCGGATGAACCCGCGGACGTTGCGCCGGTTCACCTCGCGGACCTGGCGCAGCGTCTCGTCGGGGAGCGCGCGGTAGGTAGGGATCGTTGACAGGTAGCGCTCGAGCATGCGCTCCGCGAGGTCGTCAGCTCGTGCGTCCAGGGCGTCGAGCAGGGCCGCCAAAGGTTCCGGAGGGCGCGCAGGGCGGCCGGGTCCGGACGCTCTGCGTTTCCCTTGTGGCGGGCTCATGGCTTCGACTATGGCCCTTCGTGAAAGTCACAGTCAAGCGCGCGGGTTGTCCATTCTCACAACCGTGACCGACCCAGTGGCTTGTGAAGCACACAAATGACATGTGCGCGATGCCCCCACAACGCATGGGGAAGAAAGTGACCGTTCGACTTCTCATCTTGCCGTGGGCGTTGTACCATCCGCGCCGAGCGCGGGGCGCTGCTCAGGAGAGCACATCCGCTAGCGCCCGCTCGGCAAGCCCCCAGAACGGGCCGGCCGGCAGACGGCCGGCCCGTTCGCCCCAATCGGGCGAACTTCATGGTCCGGCTCGAACGCTGCCGGCGCCTCAGATCCCGAATGCCCCGCGCATCGCCAGCGCGGCTCGCTTCGCCAGCACCGGAACGCCCTTCTCGAGCATCGCGAAGGTCGGATGATCCGTTACGCCGGCGAGGAAGCGGCGGTAGGAACCCTCCATGATGATCGCGATCTTCCAACCGGCGAGCGCGGAGAACCAGTTGATGCCCTCGACATCCGCTCCGGTGGCCGACGCGTACCTCTGCAGGAGGTCGCGCCGTCGAAGGAAGCCTTCCTGATCGCTGACGCTGGCGACCGCAAGACCGAACCAATCGTCACCGGGATCGCGCCAGAAATAGAGCATCCACCCGATGTCGGCGAGAGGATCTCCGACGGTGGACATCTCCCAGTCGACGACGGCCTGGATCCGAGCCGGCGGTTCTGGCGCGAGGATGACGTTGTCGAGCTTGTAGTCGCCGTGCACGATCGAGGCACGCGCGGCCTGCACCGGAACGTTCGCTTGCAGCCACGCACCGACCTCGTCGATCTCGGGGATGTCGCGGAACTTGGCGAGCTCCCACAGTTGATTCATCCGCGTCAACTGACGCTGCAGGTACCCCTCTGGCTTGCCGAAGCCCTCCAGACCGACGGCCGCGTGATCGACCTCCCGCAAAGCGACGAGCGTGTCGACGAGTCTCTCGCACATCGCGCGGCGCTCGGGGATCGCCGAGAGAGGCTCGGGCAACGACGTCCGAACGACGTGCCCGGCGACGCACCTCATCAGGTAGAAGTTCGCCCCGATGACGCCGAGGTCCGTGCACAACGACAGGACCTCGGGAACGGGAACCGGTGACCCGTGATCCTGCAGTGCTCGCATCACGCGGTACTCGCGGCGCACGTCGAACGCGGTCGGCGGGAGATCACCTCGAGGCGGACGACGCAGCACGACCTGCCAGCCGTCGCCGGAGACCATGAACGTGAGACACGACTGCCCTTCGCCCAGCCGTTCGAGCTCGAACTCGCCGGCGAACTCGGGGTGGAACTCCGCGAAGTACTTCTGGAGCCCGACGGGATCGACCGCCGGCGCGAGTTCTTCCTCGGTCAAAGCGCGCCCTCCGCTTGGAGCTCCTTCACGTAACGCTGTAGCTCACGGCGCGCGATCACCATCTCGTGCACAGCGTCTGGTCCGTCGGCGATCCGCAAGGTCCGGCCGTGCGCATACATCGAGGCGAGCGGGAAGTCGTCGGAAACGCCCGCGCCGCCGTGGATCTGGATCGCACGGTCGACGACGTTCAGCATCACCTGAGGCGCGGCGACCTTGATCGCTGAGATCTCGACCCGCGCAGCCTCCTTACCGAGGACGTCCATCATCCATGCGGTCTTGAGGACGAGGAGACGCACTTGCTCGATCTCTATGCGGGAGCGCGCGATGTCCTGCGCGACAACCCCATGCTGCGCGATGGCTTTCCCGAAGGTGTGCCGGGTCAGCGCGCGCTTGCACATCGCGTCGTAGGCCCGCTCGGCCATGCCGATCGCACGCATGCAGTGATGGATCCGTCCAGGGCCGAGACGCGCCTGCGCGATCGCGAAGCCGCTACCCTCCTCGCCAAGCAGGTTGGTGACCGGCACGCGAACGTCTGTGAAGTCGACCTCGCAATGCCCAGAGTGTTCGTCGTAGCCGAACACGGGGAGGGTCCGGATGATCTTCACGCCGGGCGCATCCATCGGCACGATGATCATCGATTGTCTGCGGTAGGTCTCTGCGTCGGGATTGGTAACGCCCATGAAGATCGCGACCTTGCAGCGCGGAGAGGCCGCGCCGGAGGTCCACCATTTGCGCCCGTTGATCACGTACTCATCGCCTTCGCGCACGATGGAGGATCTGATGTTCGTTGCGTCCGACGATGCGACCGCAGGCTCGGTCATCGCGAAGCACGATCGGATCTCGCCTTCGAGGAGAGGCTTCAGCCATCTCGCTTGCTGCTCGGGCGTACCGAACTCCAACAGGATCTCCATGTTGCCGGTATCGGGCGCCGCACAATTGGTGGCTTCCGGCGCGAGACCGCCGGAACGACCCATGATCTCGGCGAGGGGTGCGTACTCGAGGTTCGTGAGACCAGCGCCGTAGCGCTCGTCGGGGAGGAAGCGGTTCCACAGACCCCGCGCGCGCGCCTCTGCTTTGAGGTCTTCGATCACCGGGGCGTGGCTGTGCGGATCACCCGAGGCTGCGATCTGCTCTCGGTACGTGCGCTCTGCCGGATAGACGAACTCGTCCATGAACGCGAGCAGTTGTTTGCGAAGGTCCTCGACCTTCGGGCTGAATGCGAAGTCCATCGGCGTCCCCCTCGTTGATGAGGGCGGAAGCCTATCGCGGGCCGAGGAAACGACGACGTCGAAACGCGTCGTTGTGAAGCGTTACTCCTGGACGGGCTCGCTCGCCTCGATCGCAGGGAATACGTCGGAACAGATCCACGTGACCTCGTCGGGGTCACACCCCAAACGGTGTTCGACGATCTCGATCGCGCGAGCGATCTGCGCGGTTGGTTCTTCAGTGAGGACCCACGTGACCATGTCCGGCTCTCCTTCCGTCGCGGCCAAGTTTCGCCATCACGGAAGCCGTTCCTCCCTCGCATCTCTGTATTTCCGCTGCTCAGGCATAGATTCTCGGCCCAAAAGGGAAGAGCTGAGCATTGCGGTCATCGGGCATCCCGGACGACTGCAGTCAATCCGGGCTGGGAGTGGTCAGGGCAGGAACGTCAACGGGTCGTACACGTATCCGCCGTAGCGGACCTCCAGATGCAGGTGTGGACCCGTTGCGTTGCCGGTCTCGCCGCACGTGCCGAGCAACTGGCGCGCGCCTACGTGCTGGCCCGGCTTCACATCGAGACGGTCGAGGTGCGAGTAGACCGTCTGATAGCTCCGGCCGTGGTCGATCAGAACCACGTTCCCGTAGGCGCGGGCCTCGGCCGCGAACCGGATCTTCCCACCTCGCATGCTGAAGATGGGCTGTCCCACCGCGCAGCCGATGTCGGTTCCATGGTGGAAGCCGTCATCGCGTGGGCCGAACGGCGACGTGATCACGTGAGCACCGGCTACCGGCCAACTGAAGCCTTTGGTGCTGACGCTCGCGGGCGGGGCGAAGCGCGCGCGTGTCGGACGCGCCGCTGCGCTCTGGCGGGGCTGGGCACCGCGATCTTCGACCGAGGGAAGCAGCATCGCGGCGGGCGCAGGCGGTCCTTCGGGGACGTGACCGTTGTAGATGCGCGAGAGCGCGACGGGCGCGCCCGCAACCACAGCGAGCCCTGCCACGACCAGCAGGGCGCTTCGAACACGTGAGATGTGGGAGGCCAACGGAAGAACCCTATTCGACGCCCCGGCCGACTGTCCTGCCCGGATACCGGGTTAGGGAAGGTGTTTGCGTGGATCGACGTAGAGCCCGTTCCGCCTGATCTCGAAATGCAGGTGGTTGCCGAACGAGTTGCCCGTGTTACCGCACGTGCCGATCACGTCTCCCTGATGCACGACCTGTCCCTGCTTCGCCTTGACGCTGTTCATATGGCCGTACAGGGTGTTGTAACCCTTCAGGTTGCCGATGACCAGCATCTTCCCGTACCAGAAGTCGTGCTTGCGAAGGACGACCCGACCGCCTCGGGCAGCGAGGATCTTCGACCCCCAGCGGCAGGCGATGTCCATGCCGTGGTGGAAGCCCGAGGCGCGCTTGCCGTAGTGGGACGTGACCCACCCGCGCACCGGCCATACGAACCGGGCGCGGCGCTTGGGCGCGGCCTCCTTCTTCGCGGCAGGCTTCGATCCCGCAGTCGGGACGCTCTTTGTCGCGGGGTCGATGCGGCGACCTGCCTCGTCGGCTTCCGCGGACGGCGATGCCGTCACGGAAACGCGAGCAGGAGCGGAACCCAAGGATCGGGTGTTGCTGGCAGCAAGTGCCAGCGCGAGGGTTCCAGGGATTACCGCGGCATAGACGAGCAGCAGCGACGACTTCTTCTTGAACATACCCAGGGCTTTCGAAACGAGGAAGTGACGACGCCGAAGGATGCACGCCGCCCCACCGAACCGCAACAGGGAATATGTGGGACCCGACCGTTGGGATGGGTCGTCCGGGGGGTAACAGGACCGCAAGACGCTCGAAGGGGACTATCCTGTGGAGTTACCTGATGCTGCCAGGAGGGCGCGTTGACGATCATCGATGGGTTCGCGCACCAGACCCCCGATGCAGACCCTCGCGAGACGGCCGAGTGGCTGGACGCCTTCGACGGCGTCGTCGACGCCGGAGGCAAGGCGCGCGCCAGGTATCTGCTCATCAGGTTGCTGGAGCGGGCTCGAGCCCAGCAGGTCGGATTCCCGGCGACGGTTTCGACGCACTACGTCAACACGATCTCGACGGAGCAGGAACCCCCGTTCCCAGGCGACGAGCTCATGGAGCGACGCATCCGGGCGTTCATCCGGTGGAACGCGGCCGCGATGGTCACCAGGGCCAACACGCTCTCGTCCGGCATCGGAGGGCACCTCGCGACCTACGCGTCCAGCGCCTCGCTGTATGAGGTCGGCTTCAACCACTTCTTCCGCGGCAAGACACACGACGACGGCCACGGGGACCAGGTGTACTTCCAGGGACACGCCGCGCCTGGGATCTATGCGCGCGCGTTCCTCGAAGGGCGACTGACCGAAGAGAACCTCGACCATTTCCGGCGCGAGATCGGCGGTGCCGGGCTGTCGAGCTATCCACACCCGCGTCTCATGCCCGACTTCTGGGAGTTCCCGACGGTATCGATGGGACTCGGGCCGCTCACCGCGATCTACCAAGCGCGGTTCAACCGCTACCTCCACAACCGCGGCATCGTCGACACGTCGGGTTCGAAGGTGTGGTGCTTCGTCGGAGACGGCGAGACCGACGAACCAGAAACGCTCGGATCGCTATCGCTGGCCGCGCGCGAGTGCCTCGACAACCTGATCTTTGTTGTGAACTGCAACCTGCAGCGGCTCGATGGACCCGTGCGAGGCAACGGCAAGATCGTTCAGGAGCTCGAGGCGGTGTTCCGCGGTGCTGGCTGGAACGTCATCAAGGTCATCTGGGGTCGGAAGTGGGACGAACTGCTCGCACAGGATGTCGATGGCGTCCTCATGCAGAAGATGGACTCCACCGTCGACGGTGAGTTCCAGCGCTACACCGTGGAGTCCGGCGCCTACATCCGCGAGCATTTCTTCGGACCAGATGCTCGACTGCAAGACCTGGTCAGCCATCTCTCCGACGAAGAGCTCCGGATGCTGCCGCGCGGCGGTCACGATTACCTGAAGTTGTTCGCCGCCTACAAGGCAGCCGCCGAGCATCAAGGCGCGCCCACGGTGATCCTGGCGAAGACCGTCAAGGGCTGGACCCTGGGGCCCGACATCGAGGCACGCAACGTCACCCACCAGATCAAGAAGATGACCCAGCAGCAGCTGATGCAGCTCCGCGAGCGGTTGCACCTGTGGGAGGAGATCCCCGAGGAGTCCCTCACCGACGGCCTGCCACCGTACTACCGGCCCGCTGAGGACTCCCCCGCGTACGAGTACCTCATGCAGCGGCGTCGCGAGCTGAACGGCTCGCTGCCCAAGCGGCGCCTGACATCCCCGCAACTGCCGCAGCCCGGCGAGACGGTGTTCGCGGATCTCTTCAAAGGCAGCGGATCGCGAGAGGCCTCCACAACGATGGCCTTCACCGGCTTGCTGCGCAACCTCATGCGCGACAAGGAGATGGGAGCGCGCGTCGTTCCCATCATCCCCGACGAGGCGCGCACCTTCGGCATGGACCCGCTGTTCACGGAGTTCAAGATCTACGCGGCATTCGGCCAGCAGTACGAGCCCGTGGACGCCGCGATGTTGTTGTCCTACCGCGAGTCCCAGCAAGGTCAGCTACTGGAAGAAGGCATCACCGAAGCGGGATCGATGTCGTCCATGCAGGCGGCGGGCACGGCGTACGCGACGTTCGGGACGCCCATGATCCCGTTCTTCATCTTCTACTCGATGTTCGGGTTCCAACGGATCGGCGACTTGATCTGGCAGTTCGGGGATGCGCGCGGTCGCGGGTTCCTGATGGGAGGCACGGCCGGCCGCACGACGCTGAACGGCGAAGGCTTGCAGCACGAGGACGGTCATTCGCTGTTGCTCGCCTCGACGGTGCCCAACCTGCGCGCGTACGACCCGTCGTTCGCCTACGAGATCGCGGTGATCGTCCGCGACGGCATCGCGCGCATGACGGGCGAGGACCCCGACGATGTCTTCTATTACCTCACCCTCTACAACGAGAACTACGTCCAGCCGCCGATGCGCGAAGGCATCGAGGAGGGCATCATCAAAGGGCTCTACCGGTATGCAGAGGCGCCGGAGGGTCCTTCCCGTCGGGCCACGATCCTGTTCAGCGGCACCGGCTGGCGCGCCGCGCTGGACGCGCAGTCGCTGCTCGCCGAGCATCACGACGTCGCCGTCGAGTGCTGGAGCGCGACGTCGTACAAGGCTCTGCGCGAAGACGCGCTCGCGGTCGAACGCTGGAACCGCCTGCACCCCAACGAGCCGCACCGCACGCCGTACGTATCGCAGGTGCTCAACGGCTCGCCCGTGGTCGCGGTGTCGGACTTCATGAAAGCCGTTCCCGATCAGATCTCGCGCTGGGTGCGCGGGCCGTTCACCTCGCTGGGCACCGACGGATATGGGCGCTCCGACACCCGCGAAGCGCTCCGTCGCCACTTCGAGGTCGACGCGGGACACGTCGTCGTCGCGACGCTCTCCGCACTCGCCCAGACGGGTGAGGTCAAGGCCGAAGAGGTCGCCGAGGCGATCGCGCGCTACGACGTGGATCCGGGCGCGCCCGACCCATTTACGGCCTGATCGCGTCCTCTACAGACGGACCGTGGTGGCTTCCTTGATGGCGGCAAGGGATTCGATCGCACCCGGATAGCCTTCGTAGCCGCCGACGACCCCGACGCCCGGGACCGTGCAACCGGCCCGGCGGAAGCCGTCGAGCGTCGCGGCAACCTCTTCGAGCGAGCCGGTCGCCGCGATCTGGTCGATCATCGCGTCACTGAGGCCCTCGAGCGCCATCGGCAGGTCCTGGGCAACGATGCCTTCGTTGAAGGCGTCGATGTCGGCGCCGAAGCCGCTCGCGATGAGCATGTCGCGATAGAACGGAAGCTGGACGTAGGCGAACAGCTGCCGACGGATCGCATCGCGGGCGCTCGCCCGGTCGGGACCGGGTGCTGCGAACAGACAAGGGAACACTTCGAGCTCGCTCACGTCACGGCCGCTGCGCGCGGCTCCGATCGCGAGGTTCGGCATCACGACGTCGCGGATGTGCTGTGGGGAAGAGAGCCAGAGCACGACCCCGTCGGCGAGCTCCCCGGCGAGTTGCAGCATCTTCGGGCCGAGAGCTCCGACGAGGATCGGCAGGTTGGGGTCGGGACGGAACCCGAGGAAGCCGAAGTGCGAGGAGAAGATCTCGCCGTCGTGGCCGACCTGCGCGTCGCGCAGTGACGCCCGAAGGATCGTGAGGTAGTCGCGCATCGCCGTCAACGGCTTGCGGAACGGCGTGCCGTGCCAGGACTCGACAAGCGAGGCGTGGCCGGTCCCGATGCCGAGCATGAAGCGGCCACCGGTCGTCTCCGCGATCACGCCCGCTTCCTGCGCGAGCGTCACCGGGGTACGGGTGTAGATCGGCACGATGCCGGTGGCGAGCTTGATGCGAGAGGTCTTCGGCGCGATCGACGCGACGGTCGTGATGGCGTCACGCCCCGCGATGTGCGGGAACCCGCAGGCCTCGTACCCGAGCTCCTCGGCGGCGAGCACGCGCGCCTCGAGATCGGTGATGGAACGTGCGGTCATGAAGAAACAGCCGATACGGCTCATGGAAGCTCTCCCCTGGTTGGTACTCACCCGGACCGGGCGATTATCTACCAGGTGGCAGAGAAACGCACCCTGCCACGTGCTGGAACGTGTCCGCGCGCGAGCGAACGAAAGCATCTACGCACGCAAAGATGTCGCGGCATGAGGACGACGACCCTGGCCGACCTGCAAGAGTTCCAGGGGGCGGTTGAGCAACGCATCCGAGCCTTGGTAGCCGATGGCTGGAGCATCGAGGGGTTCGCTGAAGCCTTCGCCGACATGCTCGAGCGTCTCACCCGCGAACTCGCCGAGCAACGATAGCGATGCACCAACCAAATCACATCGATGTCAGTTTCGGTTCCGAACCTGCTCCGACGTCCACCCCGAACAGCCGTTCGGAGATGGGGAGGCGCAGGATCATGCCGCGACGCAAGGCTCACGAGCTGTACAAGGCGTTCAACCGGTGGGGATTCGACTCGCGCGGCTACAGCGCATCGACGCGATACCAGTACTACCTCACCGCGCTGCGAACCGAGTCGTGGATGCAGGCCGAGCGCGGCTGCTCGCTCACGTGGGCGACGACTCGGGATCTGCAGGCGTTCCTGTTCAGCCTCCCGCCGTCGGCGCACACCCGCAACGGCGCGCGCCAGGCGCTGGTCGCGGCGTTCGACTCGTTCATCGATCGAGGTCTCGTCAAGATCAACATGGCGAAGCCGTTGTCGAAGCTCCCGGAGCCGCGCTCACTCCCGAAGGCGCTGTCGCCTGATCAGGCGCGCGCCGTGCTGAAGGCGGCGGAGATGCTCGAACCGCAGGCGCGCGCAGCGGTCTACATCCTCGCCTTCGCGGGGCTCCGGCGCGCCGAGGCGCTGCGTCTGCAGTGGTCTGAGGTTGAGCACGGCTGGCTGCGATTCATGGGCAAAGGCGCGAAGGAACGCGCCATCCCGATGCACCTGCTGCTTACCGAACAGTTGAAGGCCTGGAGGTCCCAGTGTCCCTCACCGCGCTGGGTGATCCCCTCCCCCATCGATCCCGATAAGCCCGCGTCGGGAACGTGGCTCGCATCGCGGCTCAAGCAGCTCGCGGAGCTGTCGGGCGTCGAGGGGCTTCATCCGCATCAGATGCGCCACACCGCGGCGACGCTGCTCCTGGAGTCGGGAGCCGACATCCGCACCGTCCAGGAGTTCCTCGGACACACGTCGGTGGCAACGACGACGGTCTACACACGGATCCGGCCGGCGCGCCTGGCCGACGCCGTGGCGAAGCTCGACTACGCCTCACCGGTCATCGACCTCACCGATGATTCCGCCGGAAAGACCAGTGACGCATGAAAGATCGCCTCCTCATCCGCCGGCACCCGCCGAAGCCCTGGCGCGCAGAGCCCAAGCCGCAGCGCCCTGAGCAGGCGCGCCTGTTCCTCCCGCAAGTGACCCCATCGGCCGTGTCCACGCCGAAGTGGGACGGATGCACCGAAGCGAACGGATGCCCTGAGGAGGGGCCTTCTAAAAAGGAGCACGCGACAGTCAGAGAGCGAGGGTAGTCGTGACCTTGATGTCGGTGTCGTAAGTAACAGCCTCTTCCGAAGCAACAACGAACCCATCGGCCATGACCCACTGAGTTAGGTCAGTGACCACCGTGGAAGTCCCACCGCGACCATTACTGAAGGTTTCGCTCGCCCTCGTCTTCACGACGAAAACCCTTCCCGACTCTCCACCCCGTACCTTCTTCGAGGTCGTTTCGGTGACCTCGCTCTTTGAAGTACGGGTCGAGGGGCTCCCTCGACAGATGGTGTCATCGGACCATGAGGCGCCGGTGCGCAATGGGAGCTTGAACAGGACACGAGAACCTGGCGTGTAGGTGCACCGGTTCTCATAGGGTCCATCTTGCCCCCGAAACTCATCGACCCTGCGAACCGCGGACACTTCGGAGATCTTCGCGATCAGCGACTCGGTGTATCGAGTTCCCATCGAGTCCGAATAGGTCCGTGTCAGTCGCCAAGACCCACCAGCTTGCTGGTTCGCTTCGATCAGTACCGTGGCAGTGCCAGTCTGCGGCGGCTGTTCTTCTTTCAGTATGGCATTGGGGT
>JBKJXT010000106.1:0-3381 GCA_046716205.1 Actinomycetota bacterium | reverse complement strand
GGTCTCAACGATGCTAGGAGCCGTCCCTCGGCGCGCTCAATAGTCCATCCAGCCCAAGTGCTTGCTTCCCAAGGTCGTATCGGACCGATATCGTCCCGATACGTGCCTCCTAAGAAGAACCTCATCGTCCGGACGTGCTCTCGCTGCGGCACGCAAGAGAAGTGCGTGGGCGGTGGCTTGCCGGCAGGCTGGTCGATCGCCACGGAGGGCAAGCGGATCGAATACGTCTGTCCGACCTGTGTCCGCCAGAACCTCCGCGCGATCGAGGGCAAGCTGCCCCAGGACTACTGGGAGTATTAGGAGGGTTCCGCCCTCCCGGCGTTGAAACAAGCCCTGGAACCCTGTCCGTCCGAGAGCCTTGGAGTTGGACCATGTCTCGACGTCGCCTGCTCGTCTGCGTCCTCATCGCCGTCGCCGCACTGCCCGTGCAGGCTCACGCTGCCGCCGAGCCGTGGAGCGGCATGTCGAACCGGATCTCGGGCACGTTCGGCTACGACCAGGGGGAGTGGATCTACACCGACTTCGTCTATGACGACTACGGCGCGGACACGGTGCCGGCCGGTCAGTCCAACGTCGTCAGTCTCGCCTCCACGACCGGAGACTTCCGCTACCCCAACGGCACGACCGAAGCGGGCAACGCGGCCGACATCGTGGAGGTCCGCGCCCGGATCGCGCCCAACGATGCCGACCTCGAGGTCCGCGTGCTGTTGCAGTCGATCGTGTCACCGACGGTTCCCGCGCTGCGAGTCGAGGTGAACGGCACCGAGGCGATCAAGACCGCGGCGAACGCCGACGTAGACGTGGACGCGGAGACGAACACGATCTCGTTCACGCTGGCGGATGCAGCGACCACCGATGAGGTGAAGCTCAACATCGGCGCGGGCCTGAACGATGGGCAGGGCAGGCTGCGCGCAGGCGTGCCTGGTTTCGCAGGAGCCAATCCCGGCGAGTTCACGACCGGCGCGCCGACGAGCGCGCGCCTGTTCGACCTCGCGTTCAACACGCACACCATCGAGGGGCGCGGCGGTGCCTGGAACGAGAACGTGCAGTCCGCACAACTCGCCGCGGGCAACCTCGCGCCGTTCACCCAGACGATCAGCCCAGAGACGTTGCGGTCGGGACTCGGTCTGCGGCAGCGTCTTTCCGGTTACGTCGTCCGTATCTTCGAGTCTCGCCAAGAGCTTGGGGAAGGGATGCGCGCCTCGTTCCCGCAGTACCGGGGGAAGTGGCAGCCGTACGCGATCTGGATCCCGAAAACCTACAGCGGCGCGCCCACTCCGCTGTTCCTGAGTCTGCATAGCTTGTCGGTGCACCACAACCAGTACCGGGGTGGCGCGGCTCCGTCGGCGTCGTATCGCTCGTTCTACGAGCAGTATGAGAAGGCGCTCGGCGCGATCGTCGTTACGCCGCTGGGACGTGGTCCCGACGGATGGTACGAGGACGAGGCTCTCGTCGACACGCTCGAAGTCTGGGCGGATGTGCTGTCGAGCTACACCATCGATCGCGAGCGGACCTACGTCGGCGGGTACTCGATGGGCGGGTACGGCACCTACCGCCTGACCACGATGATGCCCGACAGCTTCGCGTCGGCGGTCAGTGTCGTCGGTCCGCCGGCGAACGGGATCTGGGCGCATCCGCTTCCGCCCACCGGCGGCGAGGCGAACCCTGATAACACGCGCCCGCAGCTCGAGAACACGCGTCACGTTCCGTTCTGGATCACCCAAGGTGTCCTCGACGAGCTCGTCCCCGTCAGCGGGGTCGAGAACCAGGCGGCGCGCTTCGGCGAGCTCGGGCACGAGTACCGCTTCGCGCTCCATCCGGTCGCAGACCATCTGAGCTTCGTGTACCAGGACGAGTGGACGCGCGAGTCGGGTTGGCTCGCGTCGCATCCGACGCGCGTCACCGCTCCACGCGAGATCACCTACAAGCTGCGCCCGGCGAGCTGGGCGACCGGCGGCCGGCCGGCAATCCTGTCACTGCTCGACACGTTGACCGCAGAGATCGGCGCACGGATGGAAGGTGCGTACTGGATCGACGACGTGCGCAACGCGCCGGGAACCGACGTGACCGGCTTCGTTCAGCTGACCACCGGTGGGATCGCGCGTGCGCAGACCGGCACGACGCCCGTCGCGACGGTCGGCACGAACGGTCCTTCCCCACACCTGCTGCGTGGAGCGGACAAGGTCTTCACCGACGTTTCGACCACCGACACGTTGAGCGGCACCCTGTCGAACGTGACCGAGCTGACCGTCGACGTCGGGCGCGCAGGGTTATCGGACAGTCCCGTGGTAAGCGTGCAGTCCAACGTTCCGGCGACGATCACGTTCGTGCGCGCCGGTGTGCCCGTGGGCTCGGTCCCGGTCGGTTAGGGCTTCTCCTTGCCGAGCTTCGCGCGCGCCGCGTGGGTCATCGCGGTGAGGATCTCGCGCACCTGACCGCCCTCGGTTAACGGAGTTTCGAACGGCAGGCGAACGAGCTTCTCGCCTACGGGCGTCTGCTTGTGGGATGGAGCCTCGTCTACGGGCTCATGTGGCCGTGGGTCATCATTGATGTCTTGTTCAAGACGAAGGTGTATCGGGAGCGCCTGCCCGATCCCGGCGACACGCCCGACACGCGCGATCATCGTTGAGAACCCCGGTATGAGTCGTACAGCTCGGGAAGCTGGTCTCTCCTCACCAGGCAACTCCTCAGGACCGCTTGACCCTGCAGGCGAAGTTCGCGTCTGGCATCGGAGTCCTCGAGCCACGCTGCCGGCGTTCCGAATCTGATCTCGAAGCGGTCTGATCCGAGCGCTATAGCTCCCGCCGGCACTTGGCCCATTCGGTCAGCTTCGGGTGGGCCGATCCGGGCGTGGGCGGGGAACACCGTTCCCTCGCGATCATCTTCAGTACGCCCTCTTGTCGAGGGTACGCGATGTGATTGATAGTGGAGGCATGATGCGATCCACGGCCATCGTCCGGGAGTTGAGGGATGACCGAGCAGCGGGATGAGACCTCACGGTTGCTTGTTATGTCAGCGACCACGTTCGTTGCAGGCCTCGTGTTGTGGGCGGTGGTCGTGCGTATCGGGACCCTGCGCTACGAGGTTAGACCTGGCCTCATCACCATGACTGGGCCCCCGACTCCGGAAGAGTCGATGGGTCCGCTGTATACGGCGCTCGGGCTCGCCGGACTGCTCGGAATCGTGGGAGCAGTGGGTATCGTGATCGCGTTGCGACAACGGACAGCAGCGCGCTCTGACTGAGTGGGGTCCTAGACCTGCTCTATCGGCCTGGTCCGCATGAAGGGACAGGCAAGCGTGGCACGTTGATTCGGTGAGCAGTACCGGGGTTGCGTCGCATAGCTCGCGGGTCTGCCTTTCCCCATAACGCCACGCGGCATC
>JBKJXT010000105.1:0-4918 GCA_046716205.1 Actinomycetota bacterium | reverse complement strand
TCAACGGTGCGGTGAATCCGCGGACCCGCCCGTCGACACCGACGGTTCCAGCCGCGAACGTGAACATCAAGGCGACGGCGATCCCTAGGAACGCAGCGGGACGCAGGCGCGCGCCCGTCATCACCCGGCGCGCGAACCACACCACGATCCCCGCGGCGATCAGCGCGAAGATGCCGATCATCGCGAAGCCGGGCCGGAACTGCGCGTAGACCGGCGGCGCGCCGTGCGATCCGGCGGCCAGCCCGCGCCGCGCGATCGTAATGAACGGGCTCACGACGTTGAAGACCAGCAGGATGCCGCCGAGCACGAGGATCGAGCGTGGGATCTGCTTGGTCACGGTGTCGGGCTCGGCGCCCGAGCGCTGCTGGGCGGCGATCGTCATAGCATCGGCAGGTAGCGCTCCAGCTCGAACGGCGAGACGTAGGTGCGGTAGGACTCCCACTCCAACCGCTTGTTCCGCAGGAACTCATCGAACACATGCTCGCCCAGCGTTTCGGCGACGAGCTCCGAGCGCTCCATCTCGCGGACGGCGTCGGCGAGGTCCTCGGGCAGCGACGCGATCTTGCGCGACGCGCGCTCGTCCATCGACATCGCATCGACGTCGTCGTTGACCTCGTCGGGCAGCTCGTATCCTCGCTCGACCCCGCGAAGGCCCGCCGCGAGGATCACACTGAACGCGAGGTAGGGGTTGCACGCCGGATCCGGCGAGCGGATCTCGATGCGCGACGACGCGGCCTTGCGGGGCTTCGCGGCAGGGACGCGCACGAAGGCGGAGCGCAGATGCCGCGACCAGCACACGTGCGCCGGCGCCTCGTAGCCGGGGATCAAACGCTTGTAAGAGTTCACCCACTGGTTGAGCACGCCGGTGATCTCTCGCGCGTGAGTGATGAGCCCGGCCACGAAACCACGGCCGACCTTGGACAGGTGCGCCGGGTCCTTCTCGTCGAAGAACGCGTTGCGGTCACCCTCGAACAACGATACGTGGGTGTGCATGCCGGAGCCCCACTGCCCTTGGATCGGCTTGGGCATGAACGACGCGTGCGCGCCGCGCTCCTGGGCGACCTCTTTGACGACGAGCCGGTAGGTCATCACGTTGTCGGCCATCGTGAGCGCGTCGGCGAACCGCAGGTCGATCTCGTGTTGCGAGGGCGCGACCTCGTGGTGGGAATACTCGACCGAGATGCCCATACCTTCGAGCGTCTGGATCGCCTGACGGCGGAAATCCTGCGCGGTGTCCAGCGGTGTCATGTCGAAGTAGCTGCCGGTGTCCAGCGGTTCCGGCGAGTGCGGCGAACGGAACAGGAAGAACTCCATCTCGGGATGCACGTAGAACGTGAAGCCCATCTCGCGGGCTCGCTCGAGGTTGCGCCGCAGCACCAGGCGCGGGTCCCCGGGGAACGGCGTACCGTCTGGCGAGGCGATGTCGCAGAACATGCGCGCCTCCATGGGCCCGCCGCCGCGGCCCAGGGGCAAGATCTGAAAGGTGGATGCGTCCGGCAGGGCCACCATGTCCGACTCTGTAACGCGTGCGAAGCCTTCGATCGCGCTGCCGTCGAAGCCCATGCCTTTCTCGAACGCATCCTCGAGCTCGGCGGGCATGATGGCGAACGACTTCAGGAAGCCCAGCACGTCGGTGAACCACAGCCGGATGAAACGGATGTCCCGCTCCTCGACGGTGCGCAGCACGTAGGAAACCTGTGCGTCTCGCTGTTCCTGCATCCGGGCAGTGTAGCCGGGTGGTGACCTGATACCGTGCGAGTGCTTATGCGCACGTTGCGGATCGCGCTCGCACAGGTCAACCCGACCGTGGGGGATCTGCGGGGCAATACAGCCCTGATCGAACGGTTCTACCGTCGCGCACAGAAGCTCGGCGCGGATCTGGTCGCGTTCCCCGAGCTCGCCGTCACCGGGTATCCACCCGAGGACCTGCTGCTGAAACCGGCGTTCATCAAGGAGAACCGTGCCGCGCTCGACGCGCTCGCGCCTTCGCTGACCGGTCCGGTCGCCGTGATCGGGTTCGTCGACAGCGGCACCGGCCTCTACAACGCGGCGGCCGTCGTGTCGGAGGGCGCGGTCCAGGCGAGCTACCGCAAGGTCATCCTGCCGAACTACGGCGTGTTCGACGAGAAGCGGTACTTCCTCCCCGGCGACGACTACCCCGTCTTCTCGATCGGGGGCGTGCAGGTCGGGTTCACGATCTGCGAGGACGCGTGGATCGGCGACGGTCCCGTCGCGGCGATCGCCGAGCGCGGCGCCGAGTTGATCGTGAACATCAACGCGTCGCCGTACCACATGGACAAGTCGTTCGAGCGCCAGGTTCTCTTCCGGCAGCGCGCCCGCGACAACAAGGTCTGGTTCGCCTACGTCCAGACGGTCGGTGGTCAGGACGAGCTCGTCTTCGACGGAGACTCGCTGCTGTTCGACCCCGCGGGCACGCTGAAGGCGCGCGGCTCGCAGTTCGAGGAGGATCTCGTCGTCTTCGACGTGGAGATGCCGGACGAAGCGCGGCCTGCGCCGGCTGGTGTGATCGAGCTTCGACCGGGGCCGATGACCAAGCCCGAGCTCGGCAAGCGCAAGCCGCGCATCGCCGCGACGCCGGTCGAAGAGGTCTACGGCGCGCTCCTGCTGGGCACGCGAGACTACGTCCGCAAGAACGGCTTCGAGCGCGCCGTGATCGCGCTGTCGGGCGGGATGGACTCGTCGCTGACCGCCGTGGTCGCCGCCGATGCGCTTGGGCCCGAGTGCGTCGTCGGGATCGCGATGCCGTCGGCGTACTCCTCCGACGCTTCCCTTGAAGATGCGAAGGAGCTGGCGTCGAACCTCGGTATCGAGTTCCACGTGATCGGCATCGAAACGATCAAGACCGCGTTCCTCGCGCAGCTGCAGGACCTGTTCGCCGGCCGCGAGGAAGACGTTACCGAGGAGAACCTCCAGGCGCGCATCCGCGGTACGATCCTGATGGCGTATTCGAACAAGTTCGGTGGCACGATCGTGCTGACCACCGGCAACAAGAGCGAGATGGCGACAGGGTTCTCGACGCTGTACGGCGACTCGGCCGGTGGATTCGGCGTCCTCAAGGATGTTCCCAAGACGCTGGTGTACGAGCTGGGTGCATGGCGCAACGCCAGCGGCATCACCGCGATCCCCGAGCAGGTGTTCACGAAGGCTCCCAGCGCGGAGCTGCGTCCCGGGCAGCTCGACACAGACGCCTTGCCACCCTACGAGACACTCGATCCGATCCTTCGCGCCTACGTCGAAGACCACCGGTCGATCCGCGAGATGGTCGCCGCCGGATTCGACGACGCGACCGTGCGCCGCGTCGTCGAGATGGTCGACCGCAGCGAGTACAAGCGACGCCAGCAACCGCCGGGCGTGAAGATCACGCATCGCGCGTTCGGCAAGGACTGGCGCGTCCCCATCACCAACAGGTTCCGTCAGCCGGCCCCGAGCCAGGCGCGCGCCACCAAGAGGAGGCCCCGATGAAGGTCGCAGACATCATGAAGACCACGCTGTGCACCGTGGATCCCGAGGCCTCGATCGGCGAGGCGGCCACGCTGATGGGTGAGCGTCACGTGGGCAGCGTGCTTGTGCTCGAGGGCGAGAGACTCGTCGGTATCCTCACGGAACGCGACATCGTGAAGGCCCTTTCCAATACCCACGACGCGCCGGGCCGACCGGTGGTCGAGTGGATGAGCAAGCATCCGCGCTCCACCCCCTCGGACACCACGATGCGCGATGCGCTCCAGATCATGGTCGACGGGGGCTTCCGGCATCTGCCGATCATGGACGGCGACACCGTCGTGGGCATGGTGAGCATCCGCGACGTCGCCGGGTCCTTGACCGAGGAATAAGCACGTACTGATCCGGCGTTTTCGCTCCATCCAGTAGCGCGACAGGCCGTTCGGCTGGCACAATCACATCGTTAGCCCGGGGACCCGGATGGGCCTCGAGGAAAGGAGCCGCCGCTATGGCCGTCACGATCCACGACCTGAGCGCGTTCAAACGCGCCGGTAAGAAGTTCTCGATGCTCACCGCCTACGACTACCCCACCGCGCAGATCCTCGACGAAGCGGGCGTGCCGGTCCTGCTGGTGGGCGACTCGCTTGCGCAGGTGGTCCTGGGATACGACACCACGATCCCGGCGACCGTGGACGAGATGCTGCACCACACCCGCGCCGTCGCGCGCGGCGCGCGCAACGCACTCATCGTCGGCGACATGCCGTTCGGTTCCTACGGCACCTCGCTGGAAGACGGGATGCGCAACGCCGTGCGCTTCGTCAAGGAAGGCGGCGCGCACGTCGTGAAGTTCGAGGGGCCGCAGTTCGAGCTCACCGAGCGGCTCGCCAAGATCGGCGTCCCCGTGATGGCGCACCTTGGACTCACGCCGCAGTCGGTGCATCTGTTCGGCGGCTACAAGGTCCAGGGTCGCTCGGACGAGGCCGCGTCGAACATCCTGCGGTGGGCCAAGGAGCTCGAAGAGGCAGGCGCGCTCGCGCTCGTACTGGAGTGCGTGCCGTCCGAGCTGGCACGCAAGATCACCGAGAAGGTAGCGATCCCTACGATCGGGATCGGCGCCGGCTCAGACTGCGACGGGCAGGTGCTGGTGATCAACGACCTGCTGGGCCTCACCGGCGGCAAGGCGCCCAAGTTCGTGAAGCGGTACGCGAACGTGCGCGAGCAGATCGCCGCCGCCGTCGCGTCCTACATCGACGAGGTCGAGCGCGGGACCTACCCGGCACCGGAGCACTCCTACTCGTAGGGCGTTACTCGTGCAGCGGGGTCCAGCCCGCTTCCTCGTAGCGCGCCAGCACGAACAGAAGATCCGCCAAGCGGTTGAGGTAGCGCAGCACCTCGCCATCTGGCAGCGCCTTCTGCGCGTGCAGTGCGACGCAGCGGCGCTCGCACCGACGCACGACCG
>JBKJXT010000104.1:0-12461 GCA_046716205.1 Actinomycetota bacterium | reverse complement strand
GCGTAGGTGCCCAGCATGATGCGGCGCTTCACCTCGTCACCGAAGCCCTCGGACCTCGTCAGCGTGTTCATCTCGATGACGTTGTCGGCGTTGTCATGCCGATGACCGAACCGAACGCCATCGTAGCGCGCCAGGTTGCTGGAGCATTCCGCCGGCGCGATCAGGTAGTACGCGCTGAGCGCGTAGCGGAACGACGGCAGCGAGATCTCGCCGATCTCGGCGCCGAGCTTGCCGAGCGTATCGATCGCATCCTGCACGCGCGCACGCACGTCCGGCGCGAGTCCTTCGCCTTCCAGCCAGTCTGCGACGACTCCGACGCGAAGCCCGGCGATACCCCGGTCGAGCTCAGCACGGTAGTCGGGCACCTGCTCGTCGATCGACGTTGCGTCCATCGGATCGTGGCCGGCGATCGCTTGCATCAGCAGTGCGGCATCCTCGACGGTGCGGGCGAAGGGACCGACCTGATCAAGCGACGACGCGAACGCGATGACGCCGTACCGAGAGACGCGGCCGTAGGTCGGCTTGACGCCAACGATGCCGCACACCGACGCCGGTTGGCGGATCGACCCGCCGGTATCGGTCCCGATGCCGATCGGCGCGAACCCCGCCGCGACGGCTGCGGATGAGCCGCCGCTGGACCCGCCCGGCACCTTCGTCAGGTCCCACGGGTTGCGGCTGGGCCCGAATGCGGAGTTCTCCGTTGAGGAACCCATCGCGAACTCGTCCATGTTCGCCTTGCCGACGACGGGGATGCCGGCCGCCCGCAGCTTCTTGACGACCGTCGCGTCGTAGGGCGGCACGTGGTTGCCGAGGATCTTCGACCCGGCCGTCGTTCGAACACCGGCGGTACAGAGGATGTCCTTCAGCGCCAGCGGGACGCCCGCGAGCGGCCCCACCGCATCGCCCGCCGCGATCGCCGCATCGACCTCCGCCGCGGTCTGGCGTGCAAGCTCCGGGGTCACCGTCAAGAAGGCGTGCACCTGGGCGTCGAGCGCCTCGATGCGCGCCAGATGTGCATCGACGACCTCGCGCGCCGACATCTGCTTGGACGCGACGCCGGCCGCGAGCTCGGTCGCGCTCATCCGCCAGAGCTCGGTCACTCTTCCTCCATGATGCGAGGCACGCTGAACCGGCTCTCCTCGAACGCGGGTGCGGTGGACAACGCCTTCTCGGCCGGCAGACACTCGCCGACCTCGTCCTCGCGGAACACGTTGCGCAGCGGGAGCGCGTGCGCGGTCGGCGGAACGTCTTCGGTCGCGAGCGCGGAGACCTGCTCGGCGTAGGCCAGGATGTCGGAGAGCTGATCGGCGAAGCGGTCGAGATCCTCGTCACTGAAGCGCAGGCGCGCCAGGCGCGCGACGTGCTCGACCTGTTCCCTGGTCAATCGCATGAGGCCGCAGTTTACGCGAGCCCGAGGGTCCGCGACCGGACACGCCGATCGTTCAGGCCCCGGACAGCAGGGCGCGCAGCTCGTCCTCGCCGATGACGGGCCGCTCGAGCGCCACCGCCTTGTCGTGCTTGGAGCCCGGATCCGCGCCGACGACGACGTAGGAGGTCTTCTTGCTCACGCTGGAGGTCACCTTGCCGCCCGCTGCCTCGATCATCGCCGTGGCGTCCTCACGCGTGAGGCCGGGCAGCGTCCCGGTCAGCACGAAAGTCAGCCCGTTGAGTGGACCGTCGGCTGCCACCGGCGCTACCTCGTCGACCATACGCACACCGCCGACGCGCAGCTTCTGTATGACCGCGCGGTTCCCGTCCTGCGAGAAGAAGTCGTGCACCGATCGGGCGATCACGGGGCCGATGCCCTCGACGGCGGCGATCTGTTCCTCCTCGGCGTTCATCAACGTGTCCATCGAAGGCACCCGGCGCGCGAGCGTGCGTGCGCTCGTTCCCCCGAGATGCCGGATCCCCAGCGCCGTCAACAGGCGCGCCAGGCCACGATCCTTCGACTCCTCGATGCCGCGGCGCAGGTTCGCGATCTTGCGCGCCTTGAAGCCCTCGAGCTCGCCCAGCTGCTCGTCGGTCACCGCATAGATGTCTCCGGGATCCTGGACCCATCCCTTGTCGATCAGCTCCATCAATGTTTGATAGCCGAGCCCTTCGATGTCCATGGCCCCACGGCTCGCGAAATGCGCGAGGCGCTCGAGACGTTGCGAGGGGCAGATCAGCGCGCCGATGCAGTATGCGACGGCCTCTCCTTCCTGACGGACGATGTCCGATCCACAGGACCGACACTTCTTCGGCATCTTCCACGGCTTGAGCCCTTTGGGTCGGCGCGCTGCGATCGGGCCGACGACTTCCGGGATCACGTCGCCGGCGCGCCGGACGATGACGGTGTCCCCCGGGCGCACGTCCTTGCGCGCTACCTCGTCCTGGTTGTGCAGCGTCGCGCTCGTGACCGTGACCCCGCCGACGAACACCGGCTCGAGCACCGCGTAGGGCGTTGCCGCGCCGGTTCGGCCTACGTAGATCGCGATCTCCTTGAGGAGGGTCTCGCGCTCCTCGGGGGGGTACTTGTAGGCGATCGCCCATCGAGGAGCCTTCGACGTGAAGCCTAGCTCGCGCTGCATCCCGAACGAGTCGACCTTCACGACGACGCCGTCTATCTCATGTTCGACGTCGTGGCGGTGCGCGCCCCAATGCTCGATGAACGCCCAGACGTCGTCGATCGTCGGACACGCCGCGCTGTACGGAGAGGTCGGCAAACCCGCATCGTGCAGCCAGCGCAGCGCCTCGGAATGAGACGTGAAGCTGCTCCCGCGGATCGCACCGGTGCCGTGGATCAGGATCGACAGCGGGCGCGCAGCGGTGACCGCCGGGTCCTTCTGGCGCAACGCACCGGCGGAGGTGTTGCGCGGGTTGGCGTAGGTCGGCTTGCCCTGCTCGCGAAGCTGCGCGTTGAACGCCTCGAACGCTTTGGTCCGCATGAAAACCTCGCCGCGGATCTCTAGCAGCGCCGGCGGCTCGTCCGTCTTCAGCTTCTTCGGGACGCCGGCGACCCTGGCGATGTTCGCGGTCACGTCTTCGCCGACCTCGCCGTTGCCGCGCGTGGCCCCTCGCTCGTACCGGCCATCCTGGTAGGTCAGCGCGACCGCGATACCGTCGATCTTCAGTTCGCAGAAGAACGTCGCGCCGGTGACGTTGCGCGCGACGCGGGCAGCCCACGCATCGAGCTCCTCGCGACTGAACGCGTTATCGAGCGAGTACATCCGCGCGTGGTGGGTAACCGGCGCGAATCCGGCTGCCGGCGGGCTCCCGACACTCTGCGTCGGTGAGTCGGGCGTGACGAGCTCGGGGTGCGCGGCCTCCAGCGCGGTGAGCTCGCCGTAGAACGCGTCGTACTCGGCGTCGGTGATCTCGGGGGTGTCGAGCTGGTGATAGAGGCGGTTGTGGCGGGTGATCTCAGCACGAAGCCACTCGATGCGCTCGGCTACCTCATCGGACACGGCCGGTCAGCGACGACGGGCGGCGCGCTGCGACGGCTTCGGCTTGGCAGCGGACCGCGTGGTCCGGCGCTCGGGCTCTCTTGGAGCCTCGCGCCGCGGGCGAGCCTGCGCGCCACCGATCGCGGCGAGATCGGCTCGCAGCGCCTCGAGCACCTCTTCAACAGAGGCGTGCTCGCGCCGGACCGCGATGGAGAAGCGCTTTATGACCTCGAGATCGGGGAGCCTGACCTGGTCCAACGCGTCCTCCTCGTCGCCTGCGAACGATGGGGATTATAGGGCCGGCCACCGACCCGGCTGAGCCGGGCCGGATTTGGGGCGAAGCGGGACAAAACTGTTGACCTGACTCCTGTGATGGGTCCAAGGTAGAGGGGCCAGGAACTCCTGGGGGGATCGAAGGGGACGTGGATGAGGCGCTTCAAACGACTGCTCGTGGTCGCGACGGTTTCGCTGCTGATCGTGCCACAGCAGAGCCATGCTGCGACCACCTACACGATGAAGCCGCCGTTCGCGTGGGCGGGGGTCCAGCGATCTTGCGGTACGCCCGCGGAGTGGGGCCGCTCTATCGCCGGGAACGCTGTCTGCGGGAGCACCGCGTCTGCATCACGGACGGGACGCATGAGGTTGAACCAGTCGCTGCTGTCCCCCCAGAACGGGGTCGCACCCGGAACCGGCGTGTCGTCCGGCCTGGCGATGACGCTCATCCCGACCTACGTCGGCCGGACCAGACAGGTCAAGGTGTCGGTCACGATGCGGGTCAAGAGCGCGAAGGCGCTGCACGTCGATCCCAAGACGGGGCTGCTGACCGGAGCCGGGAGTATGGCGTTGCTCTTTTCCTACGTTGGCTATACCGAATGGAATTACCGAACCGGCCGGTCGACCTCGCTGGTCGCCGCCGGCTACAAGATCATCGCGGAATCACAGGCACCCACCTCGACGACGAACCGCGACGTGACCGTCACCGTCACCCTCAAGAAGAACAGCGGGTACTTGAACGGCGGGTTGCTCGTCGTGCTCCCGAGTCTCATCGGGGCGCAGACCTTGGGCATCCCCATCCAGGAAGTGGTGAGGTCTGCCTACCGCGTGGTCGCGTACAGGTCCGGGGTCTACGTCGGCGCGGTGGAAGAGTCGTTGCCGCACGGGATCGCGGCCGTCGGTGATACCGGCAAGGAGACGCTGTCGGTCGACGGGACCGTCACCAAGGTCGTCATCACGTACTGAGTCGTGGATATCAGGCGGTAAGCGCTCGAGCGATCGTTGCGCCACCAAGGACCTCGTCGGCGTCGTAGAACGCAACCAACTGCCCCGGCGCGATCCCGCGCTGCGGTTGGGCGAAGGCAACCGTCACCCGGTCCCCGTCGATCGCGAGCAGCTCCGCGTCACAGATGCCGCCGTGCGCGCGAACCTGGATCTGCGAGATGCGCTCGGGCGCGACCCCTGCCGTCCACCGAACCTCGTCCGCCTCGAGACCCGAGCGCGACAGCATCTCCGCAGGCCCGACGATCACGCGCTGCGACGGTGCGTCGACCTCCAGCACGTAGGTGCGCTGTCCGCCGGTGTCCACACCCAACCCGCGGCGCTGGCCGACGGTGAACCGATGGACCCCTGCGTGCTCGCCCAACACCGTGCCATCGGCGTCGACGACCTCGCCGGTCCGCGCGCCCCCGAGGGTCCGCTCGACGAATCCGGCCGCATCGCCGTCGGGGACGAAGCAGATGTCGTAGGACTCGGGCTTGTCGGCGGTGCGCAGCTCCAACGAACGGGCGATCTCGCGTGTGCGCGCCTTCGGCTGGGTGCCCACGGGGAACAGCGCGTGCGCGAGCTCACGCTGACCGAGGCGCGCGAGCACATACGACTGATCCTTGGCCACATCTGCGCCGCGATACAGACGGTGACGCCCGCCGCGGTACTCGGCGCGCGCGTAGTGGCCGGTCGCCAGGGCATCGAAGCCGGTCTGCAACGCCCGCTCCAGCAGCGCGCCGAACTTCACGCGTTCGTTGCACCGGACGCAGGGATTGGGCGTTCGGCCGCGCTCGTACTCAGCGACGAAGTCTTGGACGATGCCCGCGTCGAACTCGTCCTTCATGTTCCAAACGTAGAACGGGATGTCGAGCACCTGGGCGACGCGGCGCGCATCGTCGGCATCGGTGACCCCACAGCACCCGTGCACGCGGCCGCCATCGTCGGCACCATGCACCTCGGCCAGGCGCAGATGCACGCCGGTCACGTCATGGCCTTGTTCGGCGAGCATCGCCGCGGCGACCGACGAGTCGACGCCGCCGGACATCGCGACGAGGACCTTCATCGTCGCAGCCGTTGGACCGCCGACGCGATGATCTGCACCGCCTGGTCGACGTCGGCCTGCGTCGTCTCGCGTCCAAGCGTGAGGCGCAGCGCGCCGAGTGCGCGCGCCTTCGGCACTCCCATCGCCTGCAGGACGTGGGATGGGTCGGTGGCGCCCGACTGACACGCAGATCCGCTCGACGCCGCGACGCCTGCTGCGTCCAACAGCAGCAGCAGCGGCTCGGACTCGATGCGCTCGATGCACACGTTGAGGCTATTCGGCAGCCGCTCGGCGCCGTGGGCGTTCACCGTCACACCATCGATGGCGGCGCCCAGCTTGTGCTGCAGGTCGTCGCGCAACGCCCCGGCCCGCGCCGCGGTGGCGTCTCGGTTCTCTACCGTGAGCCGCACCGCCTCACCGAAGCCGACGATCCCGGCGACGTTGTAGGTGCCGGAGCGCAACCCGCGCTCCTGTCCCCCACCGTGCACCAGCGGGTCGATGCCGACGCCGCGCTTGATGACCAGCGCACCGACGCCCTTGGGACCGCCGATCTTGTGGGCGGCGAGGGCGATGAGGTCGGCACCGGCGTACACGGTGATCCACGGCAACGCCTGGACGGCGTCGGTGTGGAAACGAGCGCCTGAGGCGCGTGCGATCGCCGCGGCGCCTTCGACCGGCTGAATCGACCCGACCTCGTTATTCGCTTGCATCACGCTGACGATCGCCGTCTTGCGGCCGACCGACGCTTCGAGCTTGTCGAGATCGATCACGCCGTCTGCGTTCACACCGACGACCGTGGTGCGGAAGCCCTGTCGTCCGAGCCAGCTAGCGGTGTCAAGCACCGCATGATGCTCGATAGCAGATACGACGACACCGTCTCGTCCTTCGCGGCGCGCCCGGAACGCGATGCCCTGCAGCGCGAGGTTGTCGGCCTCGGTGCCGCCGGAGGTGAAGATGACCTCCTCCGGGCGCGCACCGACCCCGGCCGCGACACGCTCTCGCGCCTCTTCGATGCCCTTGCGCGCCTCCCGCGCAGCGGCGTACAGCGAAGACGCATTCGCGAAACGCTCGTCGAGGTAGGGGGCCATCGCATCGCGAACCTCAGGCCAGAGCGGCGAGGTTGCGGCGTGATCGAGGTAGACGGAGGTCTGCATCTGCACGCACGAGGGTAGCAGCGAGACCGGGCGGGTTCAGCCGGGTTCCGGCTCAGCCGAAGACGGACGCGGTGGGCAGGGCGTCGAGCTGGGTCGCGGTCGCCTTGAGCAACATCGAGGAGGTGTAGCCCATCGACGAGAAAAGAGTCGCGTCGCGGAACCGGCGTTTGGTGCCGCTGCCCCCGAGGACCCAAGGCGCACCCCCGTCGGTGGCCGCGAAAAGCGCGCCGGACCGCGGCACGAATTCCGCCCCGAGCGGCAGCTCGGCTTCTGCGCCGAGCATCGGCACGATCTCAGCCGTGCGGTACCAGGTCAACCGCGACAGGGCCGAGATAGGACGACGGGTTCCTGCGGCGATGACCCACATGGAACCCGTCGTATCGTCTCGGACCACCGTTCCGTCTGGATGGAGCGTGATGTCCGCGACCGGCGGGCCCGGCGGTAACCCATCGATCGTTGCCTGATCCGCGACGATCGCGGCAGCGAGCTGGTACCCCAGGGCGCTGAACGTGTCGACGGGTGGGTCCTGGGTGGGGTCGTACGCGAAGGCGCGAAGCAATCCGCCGCTGACGATGTATCGCTGTCCGTCGGGGCCCGCCAGCAAGGCCCCGTCGCGGATCGGCATCTGTGGCCCGGCCGTCATCCGGCTGCGGAGGCCCGGCCCCGCCGCCACGTGCGCCAGCGAGCCGAAGCGCGACGTGCGAGCGACGCTGCTGAGCGGACGCAGGAGACCGCCGGCGACGAACGGCCCACCGGCGTCGGAGATCAGCGTGCCCGACGGATACGTCGTCACCACGTAGAGCATGCCGGTTGCCGGGTGAGCCGACCTGCCGGCGGCGTCCTTCGCGGTGAGCGTGACGCGAGCACGACTGGTCGGCACGTAGGAACCGTCCGCGCGCCGGCCGTCCCAGGTCACGTTCACCGACGAGGTGGTCCGGGTGAAGCTGCGCAACAGCCGGCCGGCAGGATCGGTGAAGTTCAGGGTCCATGTCGCCGTCCGGCTCAGGCGAGCAGTGAACGTGACGGTCTCGTGCTTGTCGTTGCCGTCGGGCCGCAACAGCGCGCTGGTCATCGTCGGCAGATAGATCTTCGGATGCCCGATGGCATCGACGGCGCCACGGAGCCACGGGATCTTGTTGTAGCCCACCCATCCCGGGCAGGCTGTGTCGTTGGCGTTGCGGTGCGCCGCGATGCGGTTGAAGGTGACCGCTGTGCCTGCTTCATACTTCGAGCTACCCGCGGAGACCATCGTCACCTTGCCGACCGGCGGGATGTGGTGGATGTCCATCTTCCACGCGACGAGGCGCTTCATCGCGTGCAGCATCGAGGATGTCGGCGACGCCGAGCTGAACGTCCCGAGCATCGCGACGCCGATGCTGCCGGTGTTGAAGCAACTGGTGTGCGCCCCGCTCACCGGCTCGTCCAGGCCGCCCGCCCAGCCTTCAAACACCCGTCCGTAGCGGTCGACGAGGAAGTTGTAGCCGATGTCCGAGTAGCCGCGAGACAGCGTGTGGTAGCGGTAGATCCCGCGGACCAGCGCCGGTGCCTGGCTGCGGCTGTAGGAGTTCTCGTTGACGGTGTGGTGCACGAACACGACCTTCGCACTCGCGGCGCTGCCGGGACCACTCCCGCGCAGCGATTCGTCCGCTCCCCACCCCTTGCGTGAGATCACCGTCGGCTTGGTCGTCGCTGCGTCCGCTTGATCGACCGCCCGGGCCGACAGGAACCGTCCGACGGCGCCGAAGAACGATGCGATCCGCGACAACGACGTCGGCGCGTACGCGTCTCCGTTCGTATTGGTGAGGTGCAACCGAACGTCGCCGATCCGGGCGGCGTCGTGACCGACTTCGACTCGAACATCGACCGCGTCGGCCGCGTCGAGCCATGTCGGCGCGGTGAACACGCGCCGCGACGCGGTCCCTGCCTCCTTCGGGTCGGCCGACTCGTCCGGTTCGACCTCGATGTGTTGCGGCTCGCTCCACGCCCCACCGGAGAAGGCGCGCAGCGTGACTTCGACGCCTTCGCCGGAGTCGTCCGCAGAGACATAGGAAAGTCCCGCGAGGTTCGCGCGCCAGGGCAGGGTCAAGACCCGGCGCGCGTGCGTTCCAGGCGCGACCGAGCCGGCCACGCGCACGACGCCATCCACCGCGATCGGGACCGATGGGGCAGCCGCGACGTGACCGGGCACGCCGAGCGTGACGACCCCAGCAACGAACGCGATGACGACGAGGCGCGCTTTGCGCACCGGATCACTCCCCCGGAGATAGATGGCGCCCTGGAACCGCCAGGCGGGCGCGAGAACCGTTCCTTCAGGCTATCGGTCCGTCGGTCTATCAGCCTTTAGTGCAGAGGGGAATGGTGATTCATGCCAGCAGACGACGATGCGCGAAGAGTGTCCGGAAACGTCCCCTATCCCGGATGCTCCCAAAACCCCTGCCAGGGTCCCGGCGCGCTCTCGCGTCGCGCCTCGAGCTCGCCGACCGATCCCAGCACGATCTGGGTCGGCGCCGAGCGAACGCGCTTGAGATCCTCGTACAACTCGATGACCGGCTGTGGGTCCTCGCCCGCGGCTAGATGGATGAACAGCTCGTCCGAGCCCTGTGCGCGCCGGAGTTCGACCTGCCACAGCCGGGCACGCTCGGCGGCGGCCGCGCCCGCGTCCCGCAGATCGATCCAGGACCGTTTTCCGTTGAGCGTGACGACGTGCTGCCATGCCCCGCGCACGACGGTGGGGCCGACGCGAGGGACCGACCGTGCGCAGTTCGGGCACGGCTTCGTCGTGAGCCCGCCGAGCGCCAGATCCCCCGAACGCCAGCGCGGAACGCCGCCGCCACGGAATCCGAGCTGGGTCGTGACGATCTCGCCGGGGGTCTCTTCGGGCACCGGCACACCGGTCTCGGGATCGAGGGTCTCGGTGACCCCCAGATCGGGGAAGGTGTGGAACCCGAACGTCTCGGGCCGCCCGGCCGGCACCGAGCACTCTCCCCACAAGACGTGGCTCTCGCCGGGTGCGTAGGCAGCCGCGATCCGCGCCCCGCTCGCGCCCGCGGCGAGCAACGCCTCTCCCACGGCAGGGCGTTCCTCGGCGGTCAACGAACGGCCGACCGCGATCAGTACACGCAGATCCTTGAGGTCGATACCTCCCGCCGCCGCAGCGGCCGGGAACTCGGCCGCCTCGTCCGCGGGGATCGCGACCGCGGTCGCCCGGGCATCGTCGAATGCATCAAGCGCACGGGCGAGCTCTTGTCCTTGCCGGCGATGATGGATCGCCGACATCCCAACGCCGTGGGCCATGTAATAGATGCCCCAGAAGTTCAACGTCGGTCCGAAAGGCATGAGGTTGAGGAGGCGGTCGGTGCGCTCCAGACCGACGAGGTGGGCGAGCCGCGCGCCCGCCCGTGCGAGCAGGTCCAGATCGTCGCGCGTGTAGGCGATCGGGATGCGGCCGCCGGGCCCCGGCGAGAGGTGCACGTGGATCGCACGCGTCGCAGACTCGATGGCGAGCTCCTGGACCTCCTCCCCGCCGAAGAAACGCGCCAGGGCGATGCGCGTGAGAACGCTTCGATCGCTGAAGCGCTTCACGCCCTCCGCGGTTCCACGGAGGATCACCGCACGCGGGCCTTCGGGGTTGCGTCGGGGATCGAGGATGTCGCGCCGCATCGACGTCGGGATCCTCTGCAGGTCATCGAGGCCCTTGAACACGCGAGCGTCCAGACCGACCGAACCCAGCTTGTTGCGCACGTACGGGACGTGACCGAGCGCCATCTGCAGGATCGTTTGGCGCAGCGCCACGTTCTGCAGGCGCTGCTGCTCTTTGGGCGGATGCTGATCCCACGCGACGGCCACGGCGGCATCCTAACGGGGACGGGTGGTCGCGGTGCCGAGGCTCTCGGTCGCCGTTTGTTGGCGCCCTGCCCCGCGGTTACCTCGCGCGTCCTGACCGACGCCCGTAGGGACCTTCCGGACGGACCTCGCAACTGCGGCGTCGCGTCGGTGCTCGTAGTTCTGCCTTTGCCGTTTCTTCCACGTCTTTTCGGGGCCGGATGCCTAGTTCTGACCTTTCAACATGCCGATGACCGGGGTACAACGTTTCGAGGGAGGTTGAACAACCATGAGGGCTCGTATCCCGATGATCGCAGCACGATGCCCGCGCATCTGGACGGACGCAGACGAGCGCGAGATGGTCTCAGCGGTGGTTGCACTCAAAGCAGATATCGACGCAGCAGGCGGCCTCGACGGATGGATCCGCTCGCGACTCGAGCAGTGGGTGTTCGCACCTGCTGTCCACCAGGTGCCGCATCGCTTCAGCGGCAACTGACACGAAGACTACCCACGGCGCGCCCGTACTGACGAGCGACCAGACGCCGGAAACGCTCGCGGCCGAAGCGCGTGTGCACTTCGACCGCGACAACGTATTCGCAGAACTTACTCAGGCGTCGACGCGCTGGCCGACGCGCTGCGACTCGATCCACTGCTCGAGCTCAGGACCGCTCTCGAAGGAAACGATGAGCGCGAAGCGCGGCTCGGGACCCGGATGACACACGGCGTGGAACAACCGCTCGGAGTCCACCACGAACTGCGCGCCTGCGGGCAGCGGGATCCGCGACTCGGTGGACGGGTCGTCGGGGTCCTCACGCACGATCATGTAGCTGTCCGGGTTGTGGGTCAGCTGCAGCCAGGCGCGCACGACCCAACCCTCGCCGTCGGGGTTCAGACGGTTATTGTCGTCGGGGTGCAGGTTGTGGACCGCCTGCTCGTAGGTGTTCGGCTCGAGCTTGATCGTCCGTACGCGGCCGTAGCGCGCGCCGATCGACTCCGCCCAGCCCACCAGCGTCGGGCACTGCTCTGCGTTGGTGGTCCAGATACCGTCTTTGTCGGCCTTGCCGTGGTCCCAGAACCCGGCGCACTCCATGTCACCGAGCGCGCTCGCGATCGGAGCGAAGTTGGTGTCGCCGCCGGACTTCCAGTCGACGTACTCCATGTGCTCCCATTCAGACGGGTCGATGACCTGTCCGGAGTTGCGCAGGACGATAAATCCCTTCTGTTCCAGGGCAGCAAGCTTCATGTGACCCATCAGGTTCCTCCGAGATCCCAGGACTACGAGCCCGCACATGATAGCGGTGGAAAACACATCCGTCCCGCAGGCCGGAACGCTCCCCTGACGGCCGCGTCAAGCCGAGACAACCATCACCCGCCGCGGTCCTACCTCCCAGATCGCCGCCGATCCGGCGATGCGCGCCGCCTACCTCGGCATCGCCTGACGCAACCGCCTACAGCGAGCGCAGCTCGGAGCGCAGAGGCCACGGGTTCGGGCGGCACCCGTTGAGACCCTTGGACTGCTGCATCATCACCGGCGCGCGCCCGGAACGGCAGACACGATGGCGCTGTCCCAGCAGATGGCCGACTTCGTGGTTCACCATCAATCGCCGGTAGTCCGCGACCGAACCTCGCCAGGTCCGCGATCCGGTGAACCACCGGGTGCTGTTGAGGATGACCTTGCGCGCGCCGCTTGACGCGCAGGAGAAGGTCCGGCGCACCGACAGACCCACGAGTCGCAGACACGCGCGCTCGGTGTTGGCC